>NZ_BJKJ01000034.1:0-44450 GCF_006538305.1 Alteromonas sp. KUL17 | reverse complement strand
AAAACCACGCTCGGCATCATCTAGCTGAGGTGATGACACCCCCAAATCCATAAGCACACCGTCAATCTTACCGGTTAGTCCCAGCGCTTCGATTTCTTCTGCCATATCACCAAACGGTGAGTGGATAATGCTAAAACGCTTATCATCGGCGAAACGTTCTGCCGCTTTGATTGCTTGCGGGTCACGGTCAAAGGCGATGAGTCGCCCTTGTTCGCCCAATGCATCCAAAATATGTGCTGAGTGCCCCCCACGGCCGAAAGTGGCGTCAATGTAGATACCGTTCGGTTTGATCGCTAGGGCTTCAATGCATTCATCAAGTAATACTGAAATATGTTTAAATTCGCTAGGCTGCGTCATAGAGAAAAGTCCTGTAATCGTTCGGTAAGTTCAAATTCGCCTTTGCGTTCGGTGTCTATATCAGCTTCAACTTGTTGTGCCCAAATATCGGCATCCCAAATTTCGAATTTGTTTAACTGACCAACTAACATGACTTCTTTTGAGAGTTTTGCGAAACTTCGCAGTGGAGTAGGAACAAGAATGCGCCCGCTTTTATCCATCTCACCTTCAGAAGCATAACCTAGTAGCAATCGCTGCAAGCGACGCTCGGCTGGGATCATGCTTGAAAGTTTAGAGAGTTTAAGCTCAATCTCTTCCCATTCGGGAAGTGGGTAAAGTAGCAAACAACTTTGTTGTGTATCGACTGTGCAGACCAGTTGTCCCTGACAATCATCCAGCAGCGACTGACGATACTTCGTCGGTATAGCCAGTCTGCCTTTTGTATCCAGATTGATTGCGTTAGCGCCGCGGAACATTCCCCTAGCCTTTTATTATTTGCTCTTGGTTTTCTTGTTTTTTGAGTACTAATCTGCAAAGTGATGATGATTTGATCCACAATTCGCCACATTTACCCACTGAGATACAGTTTAGGTATCAATGATCCCCACTGTCAAGTAGAAAAAAGGCGTGAAGGCCGCATAAACACTGGGTTTAAACTGGCTGGATATACAGTGTTTTTAGGAAGTGTATGATTAGGCGTGTAAAAAAGATTAAAAAATATTCAGCTGAGAAAAAATTAAGGTGTAATTAATCGATGAACTGCTGTTTTTGACTGTAAATGAGCGGCGAGATCTCACGATTATGTTTAACGCTGTTTTCAGCCCTATTGCACGTATGCTGAGTCGTAATTCAACCAGCTGCGCCACATCAGCACGTTAAAAAACGAGTGAGTTAACACGACTAGTGCTAACTCACTGCATTTACATCAACGCGTGTTAACGCATAGCGATGATCAAGTGTCCTAACTTAGAAACGATAGGATGCGGTAAGCGAAGCCACGTCGCTATCTACATCGCTATCAATATCTGTTTCATAGCTAGCTGACACTGAAAATTGCTCATTTACCCAGTAATCAAGCGCAACACCTGCGGTTTTTACATTATCGAACCCATCTGGTGCATTGGTATAGCTATAGCTTCCCTGAACGCTCAAACCTGGAGTGAAGAAGTATCTGGCGCTGCCCGATAAAACGTCAACATCGTCTGCTACGTACTGAGCTGTAAAGTCCCAGCCCGTTCCCGCGTTGCCTACCGTGGTATAGCGTGTAAAAACAAGTGGTGAAGTCTCATTTTCACTTTCGCTGTAACTTTCCGTACCATTATTAAAGTCGTAAGTGGCACGCTGATAGATGACACCTGCACCAATTTGCCATTGACGGGATAAGTTAAATCCTACCTTTAGGTCAATATTGGTATAATCTTCGTCACCGAATTCGTCGTCAAATTTACTGTGAGCGCCTTCTATGGCAAGCATCCACGTATCGTCTAGGTAAAAAGTGCTGCCTAAATTAAATACGTCAATACCATCTAAATTGGCGTAACCACCAGATAAACTCGATACACGCTGAAGATAAGGGTTGATAAGGTAAGCGCCGCTGTTTCCGCTAACTTCTTCAAGGTAGCGCACATATCTTGCACCGTAGAGGTTGTCATCTACCCCTTCAAAATCGACAGCAGTTACCTGTACTTCGTTTTGTGTAGTTGCATGTGCTGCTGAGACTGTAATTACTGAAGCCGTGATAAGTGATAGTGCAGTTAGCGTAGTTTTTAGCTTGTTAGTGTTAGTGTTAGTGTTAGTGTTAGTGTTAGTGTTAGTGTTCATGTCTTTTGTCCTTAAAAAATGTGTTGGGAACGAGGTGTAAGATAAGACATTAAAACTTAACGGTTTCTGAACGAAACATGACGAAGTCTGAACGTGAATTTTAGGTACAAAAAAACCCGCAACTTTGCGGGCTTTTAAACTTCAAAATGAGGGAGCGGTTACGCGTTTGGCGCCGCTTCAGGTGCGGCTTCTTCTGCTTTAACCGCAGAAAGCTGCATGCTGCGAATTGGGTTTTCTGTGTCATTAGAAAGCTCAACAAGGCGGTTTAGCTGACCAACAGACATCATTACTGCGTAGATAGCACCTAGGAAGCCTTGCTTGTGTAGCTCAAGCACCTGCTCTTCTGGCAGCTCAAGAAGCTTCTTCTCATTGATGCTCATCATGCCAGTAACATTGCGCTGTTTACCATCTTGGTATGTAAGGCGAATTTGAATTGGATCAAGAAGGTCCAGTTCAACGACTTTCGCAACAAAACGCTGAGTTAGCATTTCGCTATTCGCAAGGTCTGCTAGGAATTTCTGACGGTTATCTAGGAACTCGCTTGCTTCACCAGCTTCAGTGAATAGCGCTTGGCCTTCGTCAGAAATAAGGTCAGAGTTTTCATCAATGTAAACGCCAAGCTTGTCGCCGTCTGGACGCACGTCGAATGGATAGCGAAGGATGTTCATTGGAACGTGAGGGCCTTTCCAGCTGTCGCCAGTTAGAAAAAGGTTTTGACCTTGTTCCATACCAAGCATAGTCACAACGTGGTGACGCTTTGATGTAGTGTCTTCAATGAACACTAGCGGCATTGTCGCAGCTAGTTGTGCAAATTCACGGATCGTTGCTGCTGCAAGGTGTGTATTTTTCGCAAAGCTGAAAGATGTATTTACCGCAACCTTTAGGTCTTTATGCTTTTCTTTGTCTAGCGGTACAAAATTAATAGCCATATTTATTTCTCATACTTGTTAGCTGTGGCCCCGGCTTGATTATGTGAGAAGAGCGGGTGCCACTAAAAAATTACGTCGGCCGCGCTGATGCATAGTAGTCATCGATAATTGGCGGAGCGCTTGGGAGTATCCCGTATTCGCGCAATGAAGTCACGCAGTCTTCACAATAACAAGTTTTAAATTTTTATTGCAATGTAAACTTGAAGTAAACAAGCACAAGCGCTCTAAAAATGAGCAATATCGACTAATTTAGGGCTTAGCGAGAGCAATCTGGGGTAAATGCATAGCAAGTAAAAGCCTATTGTCGCAGTGCGCATTATCCTTTAGTCTCGTATTGCTATTAAGTTAGCGGTTGTTGACCTAAGCGATAAAAAAACAAAATAAGGATTTTCTATGAAGGGGCGCTTCCCACTCTCATCTTGCGCATTACTTATCTCTGCGCTTTTTGCTTCACACTCTGTACTTGCTGAGACCTCTACTTATTCAGCATCTGAAAAAGCTATCAAGATCGCACAAGAAACTATTATTGTTGATGGACACATTGATGTTCCTTATCGCGTAAAGGAAAAGTGGGTTGATGTCACTAAAGCCACGCAGGACGGCGACTTCGACTACCCTCGTGCAGTATCTGGTGGTTTGAACGCCCCTTTTATGAGTATTTACGTGCCTGCTAGTTTAGACAACTCTCCAGAATCTACGCAGCTTGCCCATGAGCTCATCGATTCAGTAGAAGCCATTGTTGCCCGCGCACCTGATAAATTTGCCATTGCTAAAAGCCCTTCTGACGTAAAAGCCCAATTTGAAAAAGGGTTAATTTCACTGCCAATGGGCATGGAAAATGGTTCTCCTATTCAAGGTGACTTGGCGAATTTAACGGATTTTTACGAGCGCGGGATTCGCTACATTACTCTTGCTCATAGTCAAGCCAACCACATTTCTGATTCTTCGTATGACCTGCGCAGAAAATGGAAAGGCCTTAGCCCGTTTGGCAAAACCTTAGTGGGCGAAATGAACAACATCGGCATCATGCTAGATATTTCTCATGTGTCTGACGACGCTTTTTATCAGGTTATTGAGTTAACAAAGGCGCCAGTCATAGCATCACATTCTTCACTGCGCCGCTTTACCCCCCGGTTTTGAGCGCAACATGGACGACGAGATGATCAAAAAACTCGGCGAAAATGGCGGTGTGATTATGATTAACTTTGGTTCTAGTTTTGTATCTAAAGAAGCTGGCAAGTGGCGTAGTGGCCTTACTGCAGCGCGAAAAGCCTTGGTTGAAAAAGAAGGCGAAGAAAGCCCTAAGCTAGAGAACTTTGAAGAGAATTATCGCAAAGAAGTGCCTTACCCTTATTCAACCCTTGATGAAGTGCTTGACCATATCGATCACGTGGTAAAACTGATTGGTGTTGATCATGTAGGTATTGGTTCAGACTATGATGGTGTAGGTGACTCATTACCTATTGGCCTTAAAGACGTGGCGAGTTTTCCAAACCTAGTACAAGGATTGCTGGATAGAGGTTATAGCCGTAGCGACATTGAAAAGATATTGAGCGGAAACCTTTTACGCGTTTGGCAACAAGTTGAAGATTATGCGAAAGATCACGCGGCAGCGCACTAATCGCACAATGCTTTAAAAATAAAGCGCAGGGAAGCGTGTTATCGCTTCCCCATGCTTTATCTACTCTACTACACTTTCAACTCTATTATTTTTTGCGTGACACAATTAAGTAAAACGCGCTTGGCAATGCCAACAGCGTTAATACCAGTGCACTCGCCATACCGCCTACCATAGGCGTCGCAATTCGCTGCATCAACTCACTACCGGTTCCAGTGGCATAAAGCACAGGTAATAAGCCCACAATAATTGAAAGCGATGTCATCATTACAGGGCGAAGCCTTGCCGAGGCGGCATGGACAATAGCCGTTTTAACAAGCTCATCTTTTTTAATGTTGCCATTTTCTGTTGCGTGCTTAGTAAGTGCATCTGATACATATTGGTTTAGATAGACCAACATGATAACGCCTATTTCTACCGCTACGCCGGCTAAGGCAATAAACCCTACGCCTACCGCCACCGAAAGATTAAAATTAAGAAGATAAAGCAACCATACACTGCCCACCAGCGCCAACGGTAAGGTAGCAAGTATGAGTGCCACATCGCGAAGACGTTTGAATGCCAGATAAAGCAAAAGGCAGATAATGGCTAACGTTAGCGGTATAACCACCGACAGTTTTGCTTTCGCGCGCTCAAGGTAAGCAAACTGCCCCGCCCACGTGATGGAGTATCCGGTGGGTAAATCGAGGTGCTCTGACAAATGACGTTTCGCGCTATCTACATAGCCCCCTAAGTCAATACCTGTGGCTGAGTCTGACGAGATATCAATGTATACCCATCCATTTAATCGGGCATTTTCGCTTTTAATTCCCGCCGGCCCGTCGTCAATACGCACAGTTGCCACATCTCCAAGGGTAATGTGAACACCGCTTGGCGTGACGAAAGGCATGGATGCTAAAGATTCAGGCGTATCGCGGTAGTGCTGTAAAAAACGCATGGCGATAGGAAAACGCTCACGCCCTTCCACTGACTGCGTAACCACTTTGCCGCCCACTGCCGAGCCCACAATACTGTGAACATCGTCTATCGTCATGCCATAACGCGCCGCCAACTGCCTGTCGATATCGATATAAACATAACGGCCACCTACCACCCGCTCAGCGTAAACTGATGCTGTGTTGGGCAGGTCTTTAAGCAGTGTCTCTATATCCATTCCGATGGCTTCAATGCCGCCGGTTGCCAACATGTCGATGCGGGTTTTAATTGGCATTACCCACGCATTGGTCAGCCCAGGAAATTGCACCAGAGCGTTAAGCTCTTCTTTGAGCTTTTCAGTGGTCATGCCCGCCCTCCACTGGGCTTTCGGTTTAAGCTGAATGAAGGTTTCAATCATCGTCAATGGTGCAGGGTCTGTGGCCGTATCTGCGCGTCCAATTTTCCCGAATACCGTTTCAACCTCGGGCAAGGTTGCAATAAGCTTGTCCGTCTGCTGTAAAAGCTCTCTGGCTTTACCCACTGAAATACCCGGGTAGGTTGTAGGCATATACATCAAATCGCCTTCGTCCAGTTCGGGCATAAATTCACTACCTAGTTGGCTTAACGGCCAGTACATGGAAAGCAACAAGCAAAATGCCCCCGCCAAAGTGAGCAGTGGGTAGTTAAGCAACCGCGTCAGCAATGGTTGATATACGCGCTCTAAAGCTCTATTTACCGGGTTCTGGGCTTCAGATCGTATTTTTCCGCGTACAAAATAACCCGCCAGCACAGGTACCAAGGTAATTGCCAGCGCCGCAGCTGCTGCCATGGCATAGGTTTTGGTAAAGGCAAGAGGCGCAAAAAGACGCCCTTCTTGTGCTTCTAACGCAAAAACAGGAATAAAGGATACGGTTATAATTAGGAGCGCAAAGAATAAAGCTGGGCCAACTTCGGTGGTCGACTTAATCACCAGTTCCCAACGTTTGACTGCCGAAAGCTTTGCAGATGTTGGCGCAGAGGCTGGTAAAGATGTTTGCGACTGGGCACTCCCTGACCCCACCTGACTTGCTGAATCCCTTTGACTCGCTGCCCTCACCTGACGTACTGAACCCACCTGACTTGATGAAACAGCATGCTGATGAATGTGCTTGTGTAAATTTTCAACCACAACAATAGCGCCATCCACCATTGCACCAATAGCGATAGCAATGCCACCTAACGACATGATGTTGGCATTAAGTCCCTGCAGCTTCATTACGATAAACGCGGCGAGAATACCAATAGGCAAACTGATTAGCGCAACCATAGATGAACGTAAGTGAAACAAGAAGATAGCGCATACCAAACCAACGACCAGCAATTCCTCCACCAACTTATTGGTGAGGTTATCGACGGACTTATCAATAAGGGAGGAGCGATCGTACACGGGAACGATATTCACCCCTTCCGGCAAGCTCGCTTTTAATGAATCCAGCTTAGCTTTAACCGCATCGATAGTGGCTTTTGCGTTTTCACCATAGCGCATCACTATAATGCCACCCACGGTTTCGCCATTCCCGTTTAGTTCAGCAATACCGCGGCGCATCAACGGGCTTTCTACCACTTGTGCTACATCGTTAATCGTTATGCTAACGCCGTCCTTGATAACGCCTGTAGGCAACGACAGTATGTCGTCAATGCCCTGAATGTAGCTTTGCGCACTAACCATGTACTCTGCCTCGGCCATTTCAATAACCGAAGCGCCTGACGCGCGGTTACCCCGTTTAAGGGCAATTTCTATCATGGATGGCTGAATGTTGTAGGCACGTAATTTTTCAGGGTCGACAATAACTTGGTATTGTTTAACCATCCCTCCAACAGACGCCACTTCAGATACGCCTTCAACTGACTGAAGCTCAAACTTCAAGAACCAGTCTTGCAACGCCCTTAACTCACCAGCATCTAGCGCATTTGGCTGACTAGCATCGTTCTCCAACGCATAAATGTAAACCCAACCTACCCCTGTCGCATCTGGACCTAACTGAGGTGTCACGCCTTCTGGAAGTTGCGAAGACGCTTGGCTTAGGTATTCCAGAACACGGCTTCGAGCCCAGTACATGTCTGTATCGTCATCAAAGATTATATATACGTAGGCATCGCCGAAGAATGAATACCCTCGCACCGTCTGTGCGCCAGGCACTGACATTAGCGCAGAGGTGAGAGGAAACGTCACCTGATCTTCCACCACTTGCGGCGACTGACCGGGATAGTTTACTTTCACTATAACTTGGACATCAGATAAATCAGGGATAGCATCGACGGGGGTGTTTTTCACCGCCCAGACACCAGCAATACTGAGCATAATAGCGCTCAGCAATACCAGTATTCTATTGTTTACCGACCAGCGAATTACCGATTCAATCATGGTGCATATGCTCCTTATGATTTATCGATTTTTGTTCTACCGACTTGTGAACCATTGACTTATGAACCATCGACTCGTGAGCATCGCTTTGCTCTCCATCGCCCTTCAGGTTGCTCGTATCATGTTTATGATTGCTGTGACCTGAGTCATGCACCATACCCTTGTCCACTGCATGTTCACTGCGCTTTCGCATATCGATAACCGTGAATTCTTTGCCAGTCACAAAGGTGAACATTATGTTGTCACCTTCTTTGAACTGAGATAAGTCAATATGCTTTGATACCGCAAATGACATTGTCGCAGGTCCCCGCCCCCATTTTTCAATCGGACCGCGAGCGATCACTAAGTTTGCGTTATTCCAAGCGCCATTCGTTTCGGCGTCAGCGGGCAATTCAATTGCCTCAATAGTACCTGTTGTCGTGGCCTGGTGTTCTGGCGCTTTCATTCGCTTAAAGTCACTGCTTTTCGACGACTCTGAATCAATCAAAAATTGTGCTGATACCACAACATCATCCTCTGGCAACAAGCCTTCGACTACTTCAAAATGTGTACTATCGCTTTGCCCCAGTGTTACGCGTACTGACTTAAAATTGCCATCGCCTTTACTGAGTACCACTTTTGCGCCCTCAGCCGTGCGAATGACGGCACTACGAGGAACCAGTAACGCCGCTTTACGTTGAGTAGGCTTTATTCCAACGTGGGCAAACATATTGGGCCTTAACGTGTGGTTGCTATTGTTTAGCGGTATGCGCACTTTCAAGGTTCGGGTTGTTTCTGACAAAGACGGATAAATATATTCTACGTGGCTTTCCCATTTAGCATCGAACCCATGGTCCATTTCGTCGAGGGTAACCACAGCGCTATTATGAGGCGCGATAATTAGCGCGTATTTTTCAGGTACCTCAGCAATCACCCACACCGTATCTAGCTGTGCGATGCTCATCAAGGTTGTCCCGGGCTGAACGTAAAATCCTTCCCTTATATTCAGCGCTTCTACCACACCGCTTTGCGGCGCGTTAAATGTGACGGTTTGTGTTACTCGTCTAGTTTTTTGCAACGCTTCAATAACGCCCTTTGATAGCCCCAGAGTTTTTAAGCGCTCGGCTGCCCCCTCAATTAAACGTGCGTCTCCTCGTCTAAGGGCTAGAACGAATTCTTCTTGTGCGCTAACTAATTCTGGCGAATACAGGGTATAAAGTGCCTGCCCTTTCTCAACTTGCTCACCTTGGGATTTAATGAAGAGCCTGTCGACCCAACCTGATACTCTAGGGTGGATGTGCACAATACTCTCTTCATCGTAGGCTACGTTGCCCACCGCCGTTACGGTCTTTTGAAGTGTTCCAATGGAAACAGGCGCGACTTTAACCCCCATATTGTGCTGTACATTTGGCGGAATCATTACGGTACCAGGCGAACGCTCATTACTTTTCGCAGATGTTGCGTCGTCATTGGCGTATACGGGCACTAAGTCCATTCCCATCGGTGACTTTCCCGGTTTGTCACGGCGGTAGCTGTCATCCATAGGCGCTACCCAATATAAAGGGGCTTTGTTGTCAGTTCCGTCGCTGTGGGCACTGACTCCGCTGTGGGTGTTTACTCCGCTGTGGGCACTTTCACCATTTCCGTGTTTTGATGAATCAGACAACAATAGTGAGGCCAAGCCAAACGCTAAAAGGCCGCCGAGTAGCAGACCTATTAGCAAGCCCCTTATTAGCGAGCTTTTTGTATCTGGAGCAGGTTGAGTTGAAGATGTCATATTTGCTACTCTTTATTCGAAAAATGGACGTGAGTGGGCAGGTACAAGTAAGCAAGTGACGCCAATGTTCTGGCGCGCTCGATGTCGATTTTGAGTAAATCATCCTGTACCTGTACTTGCTTGAGATTGGCATTGACAACATCACCGATATCACCGGTGTCTGTGGTATAAGCTGTCAGTTCAGCTTCAGAAAGTTGCCGTGTTTCACCAATTAACGCCGTTTCATAAAGCGCTTTGCGCTCACTTAGCGCTGACAAGCGTGATTTAAGCACCTCTGCATTCGCGGCAAGCTCGTTCACTTTTAATCGGAAGTCCGTTTCAGACGCACTCATTTTGGAAGCCGCCGCGGCTATTGAAGCGTCTTGACGAGACTTATTGAAAAACGGAAGGTCTACTTGAACACCCAATGACACAAAGTCAGCTCGGCTTGCGCCATTTTGCGCGTCTTGTCTGTATCCATAGCTTGCTTCAAATGCCCACTGAGACTTAGTTTGCTCTCGCGCTATGTTCACATTTTGCGCTTCTATCTGGGTCTGAATTTGAAGCAGCATAGCCTCAGGATGATGCTGTAGTATTGAAAAAGGCTCACTGTTCTCAATAACCGTTAAGAACGAAGAAAGGCTGAGGTTGCTGTCGTTTAAGATAACATCGAGCTCGATACGCGTTGGATAAGAAGGCGTTGATTGAGCCAGCGGTGCGCTTACAGAGTCATCTAGCGGCGCACCAAACCATTTTGAAAGTGCCGATCTCGCTTCATTTTTTTGCTGGTAGGCCTGCACATATTTGTCGTCTAGTGACAACAATGCCAAGCGCACTTGCAGTATGTCTTGTTGCGCCGCTGCACCAACGCCTTGGCTGTATCTGGAGTCAGTAAAATCGAGTAGCTGTGTAAGCAATGATTTCTCTTTGTCCAATAATCCAATGCGACGTGTTGCATAGACCCAATCTAACCAGGTAAGGGTAACCTCACGTTTAAGCCACGCCTTTCTCGCTTGGCTCTCTACCGACATTTGATCAGCCATAACCTGATACTTTTGCTGGCTGTAGAGGTTTTCATCGCCTCGCGGTAACTGCTGCTTCAAACCAACTTTAAATTGCGTCATAGGCTCTTGGTCAAATGCGAAGCCGTCGGTAGGCAAGTTTTGTACAGAAGCTGAAACCTGAGGACTTGCCCAATATGATGACGCTTCAGCTTCTGCATTAAAGCGATCCTTTCGATGCGCATTCCCTTTAAGCAAAGGGTCGTATTGAATAGCTAACTGCAGCGCTTGTTCCAGGCTTAGGGTCTGCGCGACAACGGGCTTATTAGCCATCAAAAAAGAAGAAAGCACAAAAATTAAGGCGAACAAAGCGCTTACTTTACAAGGTCTGTTAGCGCTTTCGTTCACTTTTTTGGGTACCGAATAGTTGCTCATGTATAACATCACTTTTCAGGTGTAAGGCGTAGTGACGTTGCATGCTTTTCGCTAAATTCGACAAAGGAAATTAGCAAAACCACTTACCACGCGTTACATAGATAAAAGATCAGAGATATCTCAAAACGAAAAGACACCTCGTTGAATCAAAAACGTCTCTGCGGCAAAGCAAATCCGCAAGATGGATCTATGCTGTGAAAAGTGATTTAGGTGGGCGAAACTGCCCGAAGTGAGGAGGTGTACTCTGCCCTAGAATAGGCGCAGTGGCAGCCATTCTGGCTACTGATATTTCGGTTTCAACGGTAGGCTGAATTAGCGCACTCGCGCTAAGATTAAAACAGTGATCGGCTGGGCAATTACATTCATCCTTGCAGCAAGACATGTCACTCATCTTCGATGCTTTCACGCTATTCACGCCTGCATCGCTAACTTGTACGCCGTCGAACTGAGCGGGTTTGCTCTTGCTGTTTTTAACACTTAAATCCGCATGTTGTGATGACAATTCTTGGTGCTGACAATGTGTATTAGCAGACTCAGGGGTTTGAACCTGATGGTTAGCATGAGCAGCATCCGACTGCGGTGTCATCACCGACATTGAATGGGCATGTTCGTATGAATGTTCGATAGATACAGCGCTACCTGACGACACGAGGGCCATCATTAAGAACAGTGTAAGGATAAACGAACTTGCATTCGCCGACCTATACCGTTTGCGCGTTAAACCAATCCGAAACTTTCTCAAATACTGTACTCAAAATATTGCTGTCTATTGTGCAACGAAATAATAGCGTGATGTAACCAAGCAGTAAAGCTAGCCTTTAATGTCGCTAAGCTAGGGCCTGTTGACCTTTGTTGTACACCAGAGGTCAACAGGCCCCAGTAACTTATTCAAACTGAGACAGGTAATCTCGCAACATAAGGCCCATGGTTGAAAATAGCGGGTTTGCTTTAGGTACCGCACACTCTTCTTGCTGATTAACCATGCTTGCGTTGAAATTCATTTTATTGAGCAAGCTTGTATTCACAACTAAATCTGCATGGCACAACCCGTACGATTCATCGATAACGAAAAAGGTATTCGGACCTTTACTTGCGTCCATTAACTGCTCTATGCCGCGAATTGGCGTGGTTACATCAGCTTGAGAATGAGCGGCAAATAGCGGCACTTCAATTTGCTGTCCTTCCTCGACTTTGTCCCGAATGATGTTTATTAAATCCATCAATTCCAACCCTGCTAAACCTGCCACATTTGGATACTTATAAGGGTTGGGGCCATGCGTTTGATAGGTTCCATCAATAATTCTGGCTAAAAGTTTAATGCCCCAAATTCGAGACATACTTTCAGCATTATCAGACAGCGCCAGCGCGCCAGAAAATAGCATAAGACCATCAATATTATTTACTTCGTTTCCTGCACTATCCAGATAATGTTCAACCGCCAGCGCACCACCTGTAGAGAAGCCACCTACAAGCAAAGTATCACCCATGCTATCAGCCAATTTAATGACTTCATCCACGTGTGACTGCCAGCGCTCAGCTAAATCCCAGTCAGACATGTCATCGTCAGCATCTCGTTTACCATGCCCAGGCAAAAGCGGCACGACTACAGTGAAACCCTGTTCAAATAAGATGTTGGCGATTTCACGCATGAAGAAAGGTGAGTCGCTTAAGCCGTGGATAAGCACTGCCACCTTGCTGCTTGATTTGTTGGTCAGCATGAAAGGCGAATTGCCTTCATTGCGCAATACGTTGCTGCATACCGAAAAACGATTGAGTGCCGTTTCTCTACACGGCTGGGTTTGGCCCCACTCTTTTTCGTAAAATGCTTTGAACTGATTTTGAAGGTCTGAAAAACTTCTGCTTTTCATTTCGCTCGTATCGGGTATAGATAAATTTGCGGCTATAGCCATATTTACACCTAAAAGCGCAACAATACCTATGAGCATTTTTACAAAAAACTTCGATGACACTATTATTCTCCGCTACGGATAATTAATAAAAAACGGGAGCAGTTTACCATGCTCCCGTTTCTTGTGACGATTAATACGTATATTACGTTAGCTAAAGTAAACCTCTAGATCGTCAGAACCACCAATATGTTTACCACCGATAAAGACCTGCGGCACAGTCTCACGACCGCTAATCGCCGTTAAGCTGGTTAGTGATGCATCTTTACCCAACACGATTTCTTCGTACTCGTAGCCTTTTTCATCAAGCAGTTTTTTCGCTTTAGCACAGAAAGGACAACCCGGTTTTGTGATAATAGAAACAGGCGCGTTAGTTTGCTCTTCTGGCGCAATGTAAGCCAGCATGGTATCTGCATCCGACACTTCAAACGGGTCGCCAGCTACATCAGGCTCAATAAACATTTTGTCTACCACGCCATCTTTCACTAGCATCGAGTAACGCCAACTTCTTTTGCCGAACCCCAAATCCGCTTTATCTACCAGCATACCCATGCCATCGGTAAATTCTCCGTTACCGTCGGGAATAACGGTTATGTTAGCGGCTTCTTGATCTGCGGCCCATGCATTCATAACAAAAGTATCGTTTACCGATACACAAACAATCTCATCAATGCCGTGTTTCGCAAACTTTTTCGCTAAAGCGTTATAGCGAGGCAAGTGGGTAGAAGAACAGGTTGGTGTAAAAGCACCTGGAAGTGAGAACACCACGACATTTTTGCCAGAAAATAATTCATCTGTCGTTTTCGTTACCCACGTCTCACCTTCTCTGCACGGAAATGAAACGCTAGGTACTTTTTGGCCTTCTTTGGAAGTGAAGCGACTTTCTGACATAACAACCTCTTATCGGTAATCTCAATTATAAAGTAAGAAGACTAGAATGAGTTTTTGCACAAATCAATAGGTATTGTCTTACATTCGTTAATATCGATTTTGATGCTGAACCTAGCTGATAGCCTGCCTATGCTTTGAGTGGAGGTTAGGTACGGTCGTGACACCATTCACGACCCACCGAAACGCTCAGTATTTTAACATAAGCGATATTCGAGGGTTATCACCATGATTATTTTGGTTGGTGGAGAAAAAGGCGGTAGCGGAAAGAGCTGCCTGGCGCAAAACATTGCAGTGTATCTTCGCACTGAAAAAGGTGCCAAGGTGTTAATGGTCGACTGTGACCCGCAGCGAACGACCTCAGACTGGATCCAAGAGCGTAAAGCTAACCCTCGTCTCGCTGAAATTAACTGTGTTCAGTTATACGGTAAAATACGTAACGAATTACTTAGCCTGCGTCAGTATTACGATTACGTTGTAATAGACTGTGGTGGACAAGATAACCTAGCGCTTCGCTCGTCAATGGCGGTTGCTGACCATATACTGATTCCACTTAGACCCAAACGTCGCGATCTCAAAACGGTACCTCACATGGAAGATATTTTATCTACCTGTAAAATGGTTAACCCGAAAATGAACGCCGCGTTCGTTATCACACAGTGCCCTTCTCTACCTAGCCTGGCAAACCGTATTCTAGAGGCAAAAGAAGTGTGTCGCTCATTTGGTATTCCCGTCCTAAACTCTGTTACTTTTAGTAGAAACATGTATGACGATTCAGAAGAGTCAGGGCAGTCAGTTATTGAGAGTGAACCAGAAGGTAAAGCGGCCACAGAAATAAGAACCTTGTTTGAAGAGCTACTAGCTGGCAAAGTGGAGGATGCTTATGAGTTTACTCAACCTCAAAAAGTCGAAGCCGTTAGCTAAGCCCAATCTACGAACTGTAGAAGATTTTATCGACGATGCGCTGCTTTATGCCCAAGGTAAAGTGGATAAAAAGCAACCATCGGCGGCAAAAAACGATTTAAAAGACGTTCGTACAGACCGCGTCGTGCCGATAAGAAAGCCTGCAAAATCAGAAGGTATGCGACATGCTACTTTTACGTTAACACCGCAATGTATTGAAAAACTTGCAAACATTGCCCAAAAGACAGGTAAAGCTAAGTCTGCACTGATTCGAGAGTGGATTGAAAATAACAGCATAAATTAGACTAAAGTATAAATCCAAATACGTATTTCATTCGTTTTATCCTTCACAATAATAATGTTGCCTTGGCGTTAGCCTACTGGGATACTCACCGACAGCATGTTCTGACAGCGTATAGGAGATACAATCGAATGGGCCGTGAAGGATTTAGCACAGTGCGCGTGCTGGTGTGTGCCCTGCTAATTGCTGTGCATGGCGCACAGGTTAAAACGGTAGAAGCGTTCGAGCTTTTCAATACCGAGATTGCTGATGTCGAGAACCTTTTAAATGCCAAGCAATATACTGACGCCGATAGCAAGGCACTGTTGCTTTTAGAGCAAGCGCTACAACAGCAACAAATGTCTGCTGATACATTTTCTGCCCTCGGACTCTTACTTCAAAACGCATCGCGTTTTGAGGTGTCAAAAGCCATTTTTAATGCCGCCTTAGAGCGCTACACCACAGATGGTGAATTAAACAAAATGGCGTCAACGCTATTACAACTAGCCACCTCAGAAAGACACCTCTCAAATTATGCCATTGCACTGACTTATGTGCGTCGCGCTATGTCTATTGCTCAAATTGAGCGTAATGAATTACTTAAGGCTCAATTGAACCTTGAGCTAGGCATAATTCAACAAGAACAAGGCGAAATTGAAACCGCTTTAGAGCCGTTAAAGCAAGCGCTACGTTACTTTCGTGAAAATAACATGGCCAGTGAAATGAGTGTTACGTTGCTGCGCATCGGAGAGATATACAGTTTGCTCAACCAAGCTACGTTGGCTCATACCTACTACCAAGACGCTTTCGACAGTATCGAGGAAACACAGGAGACCCGATTACTTGGTGTGATCAAAACTCGTATTGGTGCCTTATCTCTAAAAACAGGCTCTGTAGACCAAGCAATAAGAGCAATTAACGAAGGTCTTGAACTCCTGCTATCCACCTCTGATGTAGGGGCCATAGCCGAAGCAAAAATGCTATTGGGAAGAGCATTGGTTGAAAACGGCGATACGGCTAAAGGGCGAGAGTTATTGCAAGAAGCCATGCAATTTGCCGATTCATCGGGTCAGGCAAAATTGGTCAAAGAAGGCAGACTCGCTTTAGCGCAAGCCTATATGAAAGAGCAGAGTTTCGAATTAGCCTTGGAAGAGGCTCGCACGGGTACCATTGACGCGAGAAAAAATAGAGACCTTAGAGGACAGCTTAGTTTTCTTTCGTTACAGCTAAGCGCCTTTGTATCACTAGGCGAATTCAAAAAAGCCTTAGATATTCAATCTGTTATGCAGCAGCTGCGTGAGGTGCTACTTGATTCAGAAAACAAATCTGCCATTGAAGGCCTGCAGGCTGAGATTGAGCTTGTGAGGCAATCTAGGACGTTGGAGAAACTGGAAGAATCCAAGCAGCTGGCGTTAGCGCAAGCTGAGCGAGAAAACCTGCAGACGACTCTTTTTTGGAGCATATCATTAGCAGCGTTACTCTTGACGTTTTTAGTGTGGAGCCGCTACAAACAACGTCAGCAAACGATTATTTTGCGCCGAGAAGTACGCCAGCAAACACTCAATCTTCAAGAAAAAAATCAAGAACTGGAAAGAGCCTATAAAACGCTAGAAGAGGTAAGCCTGCGCGATCCGTTAACGGGTTTGTACAATAGGCACTACCTCGAATCGCAGCTTCCCGGTGAAATAAGGCGCAGCCAGTTCTCGGCAAAACAAAGCCCCAGTACAGGAAAGACGAAACAAGACTTACTTTGCTTACTTATTGATATCGACCACTTCAAGCGCATCAACGACGACTATGGGCATATTGCCGGCGATAAAGTGCTATCAGCGTTTGCCAATGTCCTCAAAGAGGTGTTCAGACAAACGGATTTAATTATTCGATGGGGAGGCGAGGAGTTTCTTGTGGTTTGTCGCCAATCCACTCGTGAAGAGCTCCCTGAGGTTGCCGAGCGCTGCCGAGAAATGGTCGCAAGCACCCCTTTTGATATCGGCTTAGAAAAACCAATCAATATTACTTGTAGCATTGGCTTTTCGCTGCTTCCTCCAGATAGAGAGGAAGACTTTGATACCGCGTGGAAACGTACATTCGCTGTTATCGATTACGCGCTGTATGCCACTAAGTTATCAGGGAGAAATGGATGGGTTGGCGTAATCGAAACGCTTAAAACTCAAAGGGAATACCCCACTCCACTAGATACGAAGTTTAATTTTCCTGGTTCGAGAATTGCCACATCGTTCAACAACGTGGCAAGTATCAAATGGCCGGAGACCCTCGAGAAATAGCAGTAGAGGAATAGAGATATGTACAGAGGAAGCTGCAGCTGCCAAGCAATTCAATATGAAATTGATCATATCGGAGAGCTTGACGCCGATGACGAAACGCTAAGCCATTCAGATACCAGTGAACTGCGCGTTACAATTGAAAAAGAGCAGCTGGTTATTGACTGTGCACCGTCAGCGCTAGCGGAACTACACGAGGCTAATGACGAAACCCACCACGTGTGTAACATTTGTGGGAGCGTTATCTTTGTTGAGCGTGGCTCTAACCAAGTGTCGGTTGAGGTGACCTTCAGCGGTCATGACGTCTTAGCAGAGTCTCACTGCCAGTTTGTATTTTAAGTGGGTACACAAGGATAAAGGTGAACTGCGAGTTCGCCCAGATATCAACAGGTGAGAAGTACATTTCTCTCCTGTTTGGTAGTCATGTCTACCCTAGTCGCTATTTTTGATGTCTTCCATATGGTATTTATCAATGAGCGAATACAACGTGGGACGAGTGACGCCAAGTAATTCTGCCGTTTTCGACATATTCTTATCTGCTTTTTGATAGGCCCTGCGAATAGCTCGACTTTCAGCAATTTCTCGCACTTCACGCAGATTCAACGTTTCAGGCTCATCATGGGCATCTACAGGCATCAAGCCTAAATCGTCAGGTTGAATTACCGTACCTTCAGCCATAATAACCGCCGACTTTAGCTTGTTTTGCATTTCTCGAATGTTGCCCGGCCACTTATGGGCTAGCATGGCGTTAACTGCAGTTTCTGAAAAGCTCTTCGCTTTAGCTTTGAATTCTTCGCGATAAATATTCAAGAACGTACGTGCAAGTAAAATAATGTCTTGGTCTCGTTCACGTAAAGGAGGGATCATGATCGGCATTTCCCCCACACGGTAATATAAATCTTCCCTGAACGTTTCTTGCGCCACCATAGCCTGTAAATCGCGGTGCGTTGCACAAATTACGCGTATATCAACGGGAATTTCATTGCGTCCACCAACGCGCTCGATCACGCGCTCCTGCAAGAACCGAAGCATCTTAGCTTGCAGACCAATGGGCATATCACCAATCTCATCTAAAAACAGTGTTCCGCCTTGTGCTGTTTCTATCTTGCCGATGGTGGTTTTGTTCGCGCCAGTAAACGCCCCTTTTTCGTAACCGAACAACTCACTTCCTAGTAAGTTCTCTGGGATAGACGCACAGTTAATAGCAACAAAAGGTTTGTCTTTTCTAGGGCTGTGTTCGTGAATACTGCGCGCAAAAACTTCTTTACCTGTGCCACTTTCACCAAGTAACAGAGTGCTTATGTCGGTATTGGCAATTTTCTCAGCGCGACGTACCACTTTTTGAATAGCTTCGCTGTTACCCACTATTCTGGACATGCCAGAACGGGTGCGGGCAAGAATGCTATTCTCATGCTCTAACTTAGACAGGTTAAGCGCACGGTGCACCAATAATTTGATGGTATCTGAATCGATAGGCTTCTGATAAAAATCGTATGCCCCAAAATCGATTGCTTTTAATGCGTGTTGTTTATCGTTATTACCTGTAACAACGATAACTTTGGTTCTAGGCGCTAGCGCAATGATGTCGTGAAGAATACGCAAACCTTCCGACGCATTCGCTGGATCTGGCGGAAGCCCTAAATCTAGGGTAACAACCTTAGGTTCAAAACGACGGAGCTGGGCTATGGCAGATGTGTGATCGTCCGCAAAAACAACGTTGTAATCGGTAAGACTCCATTTAAGTTGCTTTTGGATACCTAAATCATCATCTACTACCAAGATGGTATCGGTCATTTCATCATCCTATTATTCTACTTCATCCATCGAAAGGGAGTGGATTTGATAATATCCACTTTTTAGTTATACACCCTATCCTATCGGAAAATACAGCGTAAAACAGCTACCGCGTCCAGGTTCACTTTGAACAGTTAGTTTGCCACCGATAGACTCGATATATGTTTTTGCATCATATGCACCAATACCCATACCAGCATTGCCTTTCGTGGTATCAAATGGCTTGAATAGTCGCTCTTCAATAAACGCTTTATCCATACCTGACCCTGTATCTTCTATCAAAACTAGCTGCGTTTTGTTGTCAGAATTTCCAGTAATCACCACGTCGACTTCTCCGTCATCTGCGGTTGCCTGCTGAGCGTTGCTGATTAGGTGATAAAGCACGTTTGCCACCTTATCCTTATCAACCGTCACGGCCGTTTCTTTTAGCACATGAACTGTTGGTAGCGGACGTAAACCTGAACAGCGGTTGTTAACCACATCTTTGGCCAGCTCCGAAATCAAAAATTCTGAGTTTACACCTTCTTCAACGGCCTTCTTATCAGTCAGCTGCTTGAGCATTTTTTCCATTCTTGCCTTAGTATGCTCCAAGGTTTCGAAGGTGTCTTCGATAAATTCAGGGTTATGTTTATGCTGTTGAGCATTGGCAAGAATAAGGTCGACTTGAGCTAGTACATTTTTTAAGTCATGTAAAACGAACGCAGACATTCGATTGAATGCCGCAAATTGGGCGTTTTCTGCTACCACTTGAGCGGCCTCGTGGTGCTGCATGTACGTGCCTACTTGCTCAGATACGGCGGTTAGATAGTCTTTCACTTCCCAATTTAAAGTGATTTTTTCATTGTCTCCTGACGCGAGAACAGCAAATCCCCACAGTTTTCCCTCTTTTAAGAAAGGCACGAAGAGTTGGTAGCCCCATGCTTTTAGTGCATCTCTATCTAGCTTTAACCCCTCGTAATCGAATGGTTTGACGAGGTAGGCGTCCGTATCAATGATCCAGCCATTTTTGTCGCTGTAACTTGCGAGCGTTTCCAACGTTGTACAGGTAGCGTTGTTTTCTTTCGAATCAGTTGACGATTCATTGTTATCTGTTGCCGCAGTGTTTGTAATAGGTGATGCCTTAGCCACGCATTCATAGCCATTCTGCGTTACTTTAAACAGCAGACCTGACTCATATTGAATGGCGTTAAGCATTCCTGTTAGGCCAGCGTGGTAAACATCTGATGAGGTATCCCCTGCACGTGTTAACCACTGCGTTAATTTCACCCATTCAACCCGGTAGTCGAACTGATTCGCAAAGAAATGTTTAGTGATAAATACTTTTATCTTAGTGCGAAAGCCGTTGGACAAGAATACCGTGGCGAGCAATGCGAATGACATCACAACCAATATGATTTGAACCGTCGCTCCCCAGTTGCCTCCCATATAACTTATGGCGTAGCCGACAACAGCCATCACAAAAAGATAACCGCCCGCCACTAAGAGTAAAGAGCTGTGCAATACCACGTCCCGCGAGATAAAGATATCAATGCCCCAGTGATGAATTCGTCGAATCGATATGACGAGTAAGGGCATTAACAAAAAGTAAATATAGCCTCGTGCCGCTATGTAGCCAATTTCAACCTGGTTTACCATGGTAGCGTTTGCATAAGTAACGAACTCAAACAGGTTGGTTGCTCCCAGATAAATAATGATTGGTTTAAACGCCCACTGCTCACGCCCCGCCTGTCGATATACAACTTCCAGAAGAACAAGCACTTCTAATGACAGCACGATCAGTACAAGAAAGCTCCACGCGGGATTTACTACCAATAGATAAGGGGCTAGCAATGCTGCTAGTGCGGGGGCAATAATAATTAACGTTACAGGTCGTTTTAGAACGTCGAAGATGTTGCTAAAGCTGGTCTGTATACAGCCAGCCAAAAAGAGTAGCCATGCGAGCTGCTTAAGCACGTCAGCGCTGAGTAACCAGCTTAGCGAGATAGGTCCAAATAGCGAAGTGATTAAGGTTGTAGACCATAAAAAGGTGGCTGCGGTCGCCAATACCAACAAATGCTTGGCTACGCCGGGTTTGCGTACCGTTAACAACAGCAATAAAAGGGCTAAGTGCGCCAGACTATTTAACCCATAGCCTACATCTGAAATCATCCTTTTATCTCACCTTTATTATCATTATTTAGGAGATGAAATTCAGGGAGGCGCATTGATGCAACGTCCCTGAAACCTTCGATATACAGCACATAACGTTTTCAGCTAGGTACGGTGCGCAGGCATCGCCCGCGCTATGATAAAAACTATCGTTTACGGATCACTAGTGAGCCAATTGAATACCCTGCACCGAAAGAGCAAAGTACTCCCACGTCACCGGCAACCAGGTCTTCATGGTTTAAACCAAACGCAATCACAGAACCCGCAGAAGCAGTGTTGGCAAACTCGTCCAACACAATTGGCGCTTCAGTACGGTCAGCATCGCGACCTAACAGGCGTTTGCAAATCAAGGTGTTCATATTGATATTAGCTTGGTGAAGCCACCAACGCTTGACGCCTTCTGGCGTAATATCGTGACTCGCTAAATGCGCTTCAATATGCGCTGCTGCCAATGGACACACTTCCTTAAAAACTTTGCGACCCGCTTGATGGAACAGCTTATCAGGTCCATACGGATCAACGTCTTCGGCACGTGTCATGTAGCCAAAATTAGAACGAATATTGTTTGAGAATTTCGTCAATGCTTTGGTGCTTAGCACGTCGTACACGTGCTCACTTTTGGCGGTTTCAGCAAGCTCAAGCACCGTCGCCGTAGCCACATCGCCAAAAATAAAGTGACTGTCGCGATCAGCGTAGTTAATTTGCGGTGAGACCAACTCAGGGTTAATAACCAATACGCGAGTCGCATTTTTCGCGCTCAGCATTTCATAGGCGCGATGCATACCGAACGTTGCTGCAGAACAAGCAACTAGCATATCGAAACCAAACCCTTCAATATTAAGAGCTTCTTGTACTTCAATTGCAATCGCAGGATAAGCACGCTGGGTGTATGCACACGACACAATCACAGCATCAATTTCATCGGCCGTAACATTGGCGGATGCCAGAGCTAACTTGGCGGCTTCGACGGCAATTTCAGCTTGGTGAGAAAGTTCGTCATCTGCTCGAGGGGCAATCTTAGGCTTCATTCGAGTGATGTCTAGCGCACCCTCTTTTTGATAGATGTAGCGACTTTTAATTCCTGATGCTTTTTCGATGAACTCTGCACTTGAATAAGGCATTGCTGCTACATCACCTGATTCGATTTGCGCTTTATTTTCTTCGTTAAACGCATCTACGTAAGCATTGTAGCTGTCTACGAGCTCTTCGTTAGTTATACTGTCTTTAGGGTGCCATACACCCACACCACTAATCACAACTTGCTGAGACATAGGCATTCTCTATTATTTGATAGCACTATGGCGGTATTGAGCATTGCGTTACTCTGTGTCCTAAACGCATCTATACCAGTGCAATTGAGCCTAATCGTATTTACCTTAAAAAATACGACTGCGTTTTATGGGTTATAGCTTACCTTAATCCTTAAACGGTGTAACCATTGTGAACGCAAGGAAAGCTCTATTCCTCCTTTTAATACCAGTCCGCATAGATAATTACCCACTCAGCGAGACTTAAAATGTTCGTAATCGTGGCGTGTTTTCGCAGGTATAGTGGCTCTACATCAAGGTGACACAACAAAGAGTAAGGACATTTTAAACTCGCCCTTCGGGAAGGTCTGGCAAGCTACCAATAAAAAACCCCGCTTCAAAGCGGGGTTTCATGTAATCAACGCGGGAGCTTACAGCTGGTTGATTTGCCACACCGTTACTGTGCCGCTAACTTCGTTGCCTACAACAAGAAGAGGCACACCGCTTGGGCTGTCTTCAGCGCTAACAAAAACCAGGCTTTCTGGCGCTAAGTCACCAATGAAATCGTCGCTTGTCAAACCTTGGGTTAGGTCACGGTTAATTACATATTCTGCAAATTGAACGTCATAAGGGTTAGTAACGTCGTATACGAAAATACCGCCCATGCGCTCTGTGCCGATAAACGCGTAAGTGCGCTCGCCAACTTGACCCACGGTTAACGCTTCTGGCTCTGGACCTTTATTCTCTGAGCGCGAGTCGCTTGCATTTTCATCGTCACCATTGTTGAACTGCGCCCCATGAACCGACGCTGTAATGCGTTCAAAATCATCACCCGAGTCATAAACCACTAAACCATTTTGATCCCAGATAGTGAATGAACGTGCACCGTAAGCGTACGCTGCATCGTACTCGCCGTTTCCGTCAGCATCACCCATAGCTGAAGTTACACGTAAGTCGTCCGCTTCACCTGTCGCCTGTAGCATAGCTAATTCAGAGTTGGCGGCAGCGGTAAGATCTTCTACTTTAACTTCGTCTGTATAAGCTAGACAGCCATCATCTTCGTCAAAATCAACACCACCTGCAGCAGTACATGCCGCCTCATCAGCAGCGTCAAAGAAGTACTCACGGGCATCGCCTTCGTTAGCGGTAAGAATGAAAGTCGCATCCTTCCACGTAAAATTAGCAATGGTATCAGGCTGGTATACACCATAAATACCTGTGTACTGACCAAAACTCACCGCATCATTTTCTTGGATATCAATATTAAGTCCAGCCCAAGACTTAGTTCCTAGGCCGACGACATCTACCGTTAACTCTTCCAAGTCAATAATCGCAAGGCCATTGT
The DNA here is from genome assembly GCF_006538305.1 of Alteromonas sp. KUL17. Classification (NCBI taxonomy): domain Bacteria; kingdom Pseudomonadati; phylum Pseudomonadota; class Gammaproteobacteria; order Alteromonadales; family Alteromonadaceae; genus Alteromonas; species Alteromonas sp. KUL17. The sequence continues at coordinate 20,462 of NZ_BJKJ01000034.1, read as the reverse complement.
TTTCCTGAAGACTAACGTATGCAACGTCGTTAGTAGCGGTGATGTATTCTGGTTCCAGATCTTTCGCTACCGTTGAGGTAATAGCTGTGCCGTTAATCGTGCGTCCTGCTGGGTTAGGAAACATCATTCCCTGCGCCATCAAATCTGCTTCAGTACCGTTTAGAGCAGTAAAGCCAACGGTCGTCCCCGTTTCTTCTGGCTCACCACTTGCAAGAATATTAATGACGCTAACAGAACCTTCAGGGTCAATGGTGTAGTCATCAGAAGGCTCACCCTCGTTCGCTACCAACACTTTGCCACCATCTGGCGTAAAAGTGACCATATCAGGTAGTGCGCCAACCTCGACAGAATCCAAAAAGGCTGGAGCAGAACTGTCTAGCCCGTTGTAGAACAACACATAACCGTTATCAGTTTTAACGTCTGCAGGTACAGCTACAGCCATAAGGTCACCGCTAACCGCAATACTTGTTAAGCTACCTAAAGTCACACCATTTATATCGGCAGGCAGTGCGATAGTGGTAAGCGTTAGCGTAGTGGTGTTTATCGGATCAGCCATAGTAGCCGTGCTTACGCTAGAGGCATCAATAACTGCTATTGTATTCGTCTCGCCGTTTGTCGCGTAAATCGTATTGGTCTCAGCATGGTACTGAACAATTTCTGCGGCCGTTTGATTACCTAAGAAAGCACGACCAACGATATCCATTGCAATGCCGATTGACGCGTCGGTACCATCACTTCCGTCTGTCCCTGGGTCACCTTGTTCCCCTTGAGGTCCTTGAGCTCCTGTTTCGCCCTGCGCACCGTCGTCACCATCAAGGCCACATCCCGTGAGCGCCGCTGATACTAAAAATGCAAGTAACCCGTATTTAAACTTATTACGCACTGCCATTTGATTTCCTTTTTATTTGTATTTTTGTCGTACGTTATGAGGCTCGAGAAACCCAAGGATTTTTCCACCTTGTTCTCGCAAAGCGAAGGAAGAAAACAGGGATCCCTAACCTTAGTACACCAGAAATTTTATGTAACTTCTATGTATAAATTAGAATCAGTTTATGACACAAATATTAAATAGGCAAAAGCGCGTAACTTTTCTATAACAATAGATGGCACACACGCTGCTTTAAATATGGACAGCACGGAGCAGTAGGCTCAAAGTAATCACACTTTGCTCATGCAATTGTAAGCATATATTTCAAATATCCTAATGCGTGTAAGGAAAAACGGTTTAGCTTAACAGCGGAACACGCTTCGCTTTTTCAAAGGTATAGTTTTATTTATAAGCACTATCTGATACTAATATTGCCAAATAGACGTATAAACTGAGTGGGATAGTGCTTTAGCGCGCAAAAGTGAGCGAAGCGAGAACATTCAGTGATAAAAAAGGATTAACCATGAAATTGAAATTCACAGCTTCGGCAGTTATTGCCGCAGCGCTTACTTTAACAGCCTGTGCAACATCTCCTACGGGTAGAAATCAAGTGTTGCTCTATTCTGAAACTCAGCTCGCGCAAATGGGTGATCAGGCATTCACGGGCATGAAAGAAGAATTAAAAATTTCGAATAAAGCGGTTCAAAATTCTTACGTAGAATGCGTTGCAAATGCCATCACTGCTCAAGTACCAGCCACGGTATTCAATGGTCAATGGGAAGTCGTTGTATTCGACGATGAACAAGTTAACGCATTTGCGCTACCCGGTGGAAAAATTGGTGTCTATACAGGCTTGCTCAACGTTGCAGAAAACCAGCATCAACTTGCTGCTGTCATTGGCCATGAAGTAGGTCATGTTATTGCAGAGCATGGTAATGAGAGAATGTCGCAGTCAACATTGATAAATATGGGCAGTCAGGCGGTAGGCCAAGTTTTAGCCGCGAATGAAGTGCCTCAGTCGGGTCCCATCATGGCTGCGATCGGATTAGGTGTTCAAGTCGGTGTCCAACTTCCTTTTAGCCGAACTCATGAATCTGAAGCCGATGTCATTGGTCTTCAGCTAATGGCGAAGTCTGGGTTTGACCCAAGACAATCTGTAAACTTGTGGCAAAACATGGACGCAGCAAGCGGCGGCAACCGCCCAATGGAACTTTTGTCGACTCACCCAGCACCCCAAACCAGAATTGATAATTTACAAGCGAACATGCCTAACGCCTATGCAGACTATCAAGCTACTGCTTACCGCCCGAACTGTCGCTAAAAGTAAGTAATACCATTTCGTATAGGTCATTACCCGCTCATCGAGAGTTAAAATGTTCGTAATCGCGGCGTGTTACGTCGCACTTAATCTTAGGATAAAAAAAACGCTGCGAAATGCAGCGTTTTTTGTTTGAAACCAACGAAATTATTCGCTGTCTGCTTTGTGAAGATGTACATCCATTTGTGGAAATGGAATTGAAATACCCTCTTCATCAAAACGCAGTTTAACGTTTTCAGTGAAGTCGAATTTAACACCCCAGAAATCGGCAGAATTCACCCATGGACGAACAATAAAGTTCACGCTGCTGTCGGCCAGTTCAGATACTGCAATTTTAGGCGCTGGCTCCGCAAGAATACGCTCATCAGCCGCCACCATTTCTTCAAGAATTCTTTTCGCTTTAAGAAGGTCAGCGTCGTAACCAATACCAACAACCATGTCTACACGACGCGTGTCTCTTGCTGAATAGTTAGTGATGTTGCCACCGTAAATATTGCCATTAGGAACAATAATTTCTTTATTGTCTGGTGTGTTCATTGTTGTGGTGAAAATACCAATCTTAACAATAGAACCAGCAGTACCTGCAGCTTCGACAAAGTCACCCGCTTTAAATGGTTTGAAAACTAGAAGCATTACGCCAGCTGCAAAGTTCTTAAGCGAGTCTTGCAATGACAAACCAATAGCTAAACCAGCAGCACCTAATATAGCAACTAACGACGTTGTATCTACGCCTAGCTGATCAAGCGAAGCGACAATAACAAACAGCATTAGAATGGCGCTAAGGATAGCTTCCAGGAAGTCCACTAGCATGTTGTCGTATTTAGACTTGGCCATTAGGCGTCTAAATACAGATAAAATGAATCCAACTACGATCCTACCTATTACATAAATCGCAATTGCCATCAGAATGTTAATCCCCCACGGGATGGCGTAATCGTTTATGTACCTTTCAACATCGCTTGCAGAAAAAAGCGAGAGTTTTTCTTCCATAATATGGTCCTTGTTATGGTTAGTTGATAATTGCTCAAATACGGTAGCAGCTATTTGATTTAAGACCAATATAATATGGGCTCAAACACAGTAAATTTGCTCTAAAGTCTAAGCTACATGGGTGTTTAAAAGCGTTAGTATTATACAAAAGTAGAGGAAATTCATTTGTTTTACTTTAGGATCTACTGTCCTTTTCTGTACATTTTTGCCGCGGTTTGTTGGCCATCTAGGCAAGGCGGATGTTTGACGGTGTAGTGGTTCTAAATCGACAAGTTTCTATGCCGTATAGGTGGCACACAGGCGCTAGAATGAAAAAACAAAAAATGAACGCTTTTTATTCGCTTGTCACACGCTTGTCACTCAACAAGCGCATCCTTCATCACGAAGCTTAAATGCGCTTTGTGTTTTTTTTCCATTTTTTGGAAGTTACCGAGTTATAAGACATTTTTTTTGATGATTTTTTAGCCTCAAAGTTTTAGACTAAAGTCTCATGAAAGTTGACTGTTCACTACGCCTCATCAGTGTGTGTTGAGCAACTTCATGAAGGAGCTTTAGCAAACTATGTCACGTAAAGGATTAACGCATGTTGCTTCTCATAACCCTGTTTTCGGTGGTTTTGTGTTTATTTTTATATTCACTGTGCACTGATAAAGGAAAACATACTAAGTACGCAAGAGCGGACTACCGCCCAGCAGCCCAATCGAAGTCTTCATCCAACGTGTTGAAATCTACTTCGAGAAACTCTTCGCCTTCCGCGGCCTAGAGAGTGAGTCATGTGATTCTTAAATAGGCAGCATGCTGTCGTTTGCGTAAGTTTTTGCATATTTACTTACGCGATGTTGTCGACAGCATTGCAACCTGTATCCACACACGTATTATACGCGTTAAAACTACACATCTGATTTGCTATGCGTATACCAAGAGTTTATTACCCCAATCCAATCCCGTTAGAACAAGAGTTTGAGTTAACTGAAGACGCCGGTCATCACATCGCGACGGTTCTGCGTATAAAGCCTAATCGCCCTATTGTGCTTTTTAATGGCGACGGCAATGAATACAGTGCGCAAATTATTAGCGTTCAAAGAAAAAAAGTGACGGTTGAAGCCGACGCTTGTTTATCGCTAGCGAAAGAATCCCCGCTTCATTTGCACTTAGGTCAAGGGGTATCTAAAGGCGATAGAATGGATACCGTGCTACAAAAAAGCGTGGAACTTGGCGTATCAGAAATAACGCCCGTGATCACTGAACGCTGTACGGTTAAACTCGACGAGTTACGCTGGGAAAAGAAAATTCAGCAATGGCAGAAGATCATTATTGGCGCCTGTGAACAAAGCGGTCGCAACATTATTCCCGCGCTCAACGCCCCGGTTAGTCTTAATCAATGGTTGTCGTCTTCAACCAATACCACAAGATTAGTTCTCGCACCGGGCGCTGTACAAAGTTTGGCAAGACAACCTTATAATGCTCAAGGCTTTCGTTTGCTTATTGGCCCTGAAGGTGGGTTATCTGAAACAGAAATTCATCAGGCAAACGAAAACGGCTATCAGTCGGTAAGTTTGGGCCCACGTATTTTGCGCACCGAGACAGCGGCGATTACAAGCCTAAGTATTCTTCAAGCTCAGCACGGCGACTTCTAAGTCAGTATTTTAGGCAGCTATATAGCAAGCATAGTGCTAGCTCAGTAACTTGAAGAATTCAGGTGTGCCCCCATATAAGTTTACAATCAGCTGGGCCATCTGAGCCGGCATTTTATCAACATTCAAGGTGAAAACATTATGCAATATACCGTTGGCGTAATTATGGACCCCATCGCGAGCATTAAGCCACATAAAGATACAAGCTTTGCGATGATGCTTGAAGCTCAGCGCCGCGGTGCAAAGGTTGTATATTTTGAATTAAAAGACCTGTATTTAGACAATGGTAAGCCTATGGGTTTAGGTAAAACCGTATCGGTCAAGGATCAAGCTACAGATTTCTACACCATTGAAGACGAGTCTACGTTGTATTTAGGCGACGTTGATGTGTTACTCATGCGCAAAGATCCTCCTTTTGACAGCGAGTTTTTGTATGCGACTCAGGTGCTGTCGCTTGCGCAGGACGCGGGAGCGCTAGTTGTAAATAACCCTCAAGCGCTTCGCGACTACAACGAGAAGCTTTTTACGTCGTACTTCCCAGAACACATTCCCAATACCTTAGTCACGAACAACCAAGCGCTTATCCGTGAGTTTCACGCCAAGCACCAAGACATTATTTGCAAACCCCTAGACGGTATGGGCGGCGCATCTATTTTTAGAGTGAAACCTGACGGTAATAACTTAGGCGTTATTATTGAGACCCTAACCAAGTTAGGCACGCGCTACATGATGGTTCAAGAGTACCTACCAGAGATTAAAGACGGCGATAAGCGCGTACTCATCGTTGATGGTGAAGTCATGCCGTACTGCTTAGCGCGACTGCCTACCAAAGGGGAAACCAGAGGTAACCTAGCCGCTGGCGGTACAGGACGCCCTCAGCCAATCTCAGATTCTGACCGCGCCCTAGCCGAAGCCATCGCGCCAACGCTCAAGGAAAATAACATTTTATTTGTAGGACTTGATGTTATTGGCAGCAAAATTACTGAAATAAACATTACTAGCCCAACTTGCGTAAGAGAAATAGAAGCAGCTTACGATGTTAATATAATGGGTGCGCTGTTTGACGCCATTGAAAAGCGCTTGGCCAGTAAATAAAGTAAGGTTGTATTGGTAACACAGTGCAGTTCGTATCGTAAAAAGCAAATATGAGTGGATAGAGCGCCTTTAGCTTCAATAGTGTAAAGGCCCTCACAGAGCAAAAGATAGTAGATAAAAGACAAACTATGACGGAATTAAAAAGCCTACAAAATCATTTTCTGGTCGCGATGCCTAGTTTGGACGATCCGTATTTTTCTCGCTCACTCATTTATATTTGTGAACACAACGCTGAAGGTGCTATGGGTATTGTAGTAAATCAACCCTCTACCATGAACGTGAAGCAGCTTCTTGAACAGACTGACAAAGAACTCACTGTGTCTGACGACAAAGCAGAGCAAATCGTGCTGGCTGGCGGTCCTGTAAGCCAAGAGCGAGGATTTGTGCTGCACTCGTCGCAAAGAGAGTGGGCATCTAGCTTAAAGCTTGCACCAGGGGTTATGGTGACCACCTCCAAGGACATTTTGACTGCTATTGCCAATGATGAAGGCCCTGAAGACGTTTTGATTGCTTTGGGGTACGCGGGCTGGACAGCCGGTCAGCTTGAGAAGGAAATGCAGGAAAACGCATGGCTCACCATCGAAGCTGACGAAGAAATTCTGTTTAACACGCCTATGCACAAGAAATGGCAAGCAACAGTAAATAAACTCGGTGTGGATGTATGGCAGCTAGCACCGGGAGCGGGGCATGCCTGATATAGGAAATCGTACGGTACTTGCGTTTGATTTTGGTACCAAAAGCATTGGCGTGGCGGTAGGTCAGGAAATTACCGGTACGGCTTCCCCTCTTGCAGCGCTGAAGGCACGAGACGGTATTCCTGACTGGACGTTAATAGAAAAGCTTTACGAAGAATGGCAACCGCATATCGTGGTGGTGGGTTTACCGCTTAATATGGATGGTACTGAGCAGGAGATGACTCAACGCGCCCGCAAATTTGCAAACCGTCTACATGGGCGTTTTAAAGTGGCCGTTGACACCTGTGATGAGCGACTGACTACCACAGACGCTAAAGCCATGCTGTTTGAGTTAGGTGGCTATAAGAAACTGACTAAAGATAAGGTTGATAGTGTGTCGGCATGCGTAATATTCGCTAGCTGGAGCGAGAGTCAGTACGAATAATTGTTAGGGGCTGTTGACCTTTGTATGCTGCTGGCTCTTGCTGTTATTACTTTTCTGCCCCACACTGCCAGCAGACATCAAAAGCAGCCCCGTTTTGTTCACTGCACTCACCACAAATCCAGTCTTCACTAGATACTGCCTTATCGTTTGATTTCTGAATGAAGAGCTCAATAACTTTCGACGCTCTTGCATACCAGCTATCGTCAACAAGCCACACTTCCTGCTGAGAATCTTGCCAAGGCAGCTCTCCGATTGCGCCACTGGCGAACTCATTTTTTACCATATAAGGAATAGATAAAGCGTCAAGCTCGCTGCGAACCGCTTGAAGTTCAAAAGCGTCTTGTGAAGTGAAGAGTTTTTTCAATGGCTACCCTCTTGTTAAACACAAAAGCAGCCCGTGGGCTGCTCATCATGCGAGAAAAACGTGTCTCTCTACTGCTTTATTTCAGTAAGCGTTTCAAACGCAGCTCCCCCTAAAGGGATTTCAGCATAAAGCGAAAGCAATTAGTCATCCATATCAATAGATACATTTGACAGTGTACCTAAGCTAGAACCGTCGCTGGTATCAAGCTTGATCATCAAGCGCAAATCGTTGGGCGAGTCGGCGTGGTGCAGCGCTTGGTCCATATCAATCTTACCCGCTTTGTACAAATCATACAGGGCCATATCAAAGCTCTGCATGCCCTGCTCTTTGCCTTTTTTCATTGCTTCTTTTAACGCGCCTATTTCATTGCGCTGTATTAGGTCGCGCACTAGCGGCGAATTAAGCAATATTTCTATTGCCGCAACCCTACCCTTGCCGTCTGGAGTTGGTACTAACTGCTGAGCCACGATGGCGCGGATGTTTAAGCTTAAGTCAAAGCGCAACTTATCGTGCTGATCTTTAGGCGCTAAATGCATAATACGCTCAATAGCTTGGTTCGCGTTGTTAGCGTGCAGCGTAGCCACACACAAATGCCCTGTATCAGCAAACGACATAGCATATTCCATGGTTTCCATTGAACGAATTTCACCAATAAGAATGACATCAGGCGCCTGACGTAGCGAACTTTTAAGGGCGTCGTCGAAAGACTGAGTATCTATGCCCACCTCGCGCTGGGTAATAACACAGTTTTTATGCTCGTGCACAAATTCAATGGGGTCTTCAATAGTCAGTATATGCCCGTGCGAATTTTCATTTCTATGTCCAATAAGCGCAGCCAGTGACGTGGACTTACCCGTGCCTGTTCCACCTACAAATAGAACAAGACCGCGTTTAGCCATAATAATTTCTTTTAATACTCGCGGCAGACCCAAATCATCAGCTTTAGGAATTTGAGTAACGATGCGGCGAATCACCATGCCCGCTTGGTCACGCTGCCAAAATGCAGAGCAGCGGAAACGACCAATGCCCTCTCGTACTATGGCGAAATTACATTCTTTGGTCGTGTGAAACTCATTCTGCTGTTTTTCAGTCATCGCTTCGTGAACCAGCGCCAGCGATGCCTCTTCCGAGGTCGCGCTTTCCGTCACTGGCGTAAGTTTGCCGTTAATTTTGGCACTTACCCGAAACCCCGCCGTTACGAATAAATCCGATGCGTTGGTATCGACCATTTTTTGTAGTAGTGAATCTAACATATTGGCCTCTAGAAACTGTTCATCGACTGTTTATCAACTGACTTTGCTGCGGCGTCTTGTTTGGTAATAACCCCCATCGCCACTAAGCGCTGAAGACACTGATCCATGGTTTGCATACCGTGAGCCTGACCCGTTTGAATAACCGAGTACATTTGCGGCACTTTATCTTCTCGAATAAGGTTACGAATAGCGGGGATCCCCACCATGATTTCATGAGCCGCAACTCGGCCCCCGCCTACTTTCTTAAGCAGTGTCTGTGAAATAACCGCACGCAATGATTCCGACAACATAGAACGCACCATGGCTTTTTCTTCTGCCGGGAAAACATCGATAATACGGTCAATGGTTTTTGGTGCAGAGTTGGTGTGAAGAGTGCCGAATACTAAATGGCCGGTTTCGGCAGCTGAAATGGCAAGGCGTATGGTTTCTAAGTCACGTAGCTCACCGACTAGAATTACGTCTGGGTCTTCACGAAGCGCCGAGCGCAGTGCGTTATTAAACGAGTGCGTATCGCGGTGTACTTCCCGCTGGTTTACCAAGCTAAGCTTGTTGTCGTGCACGAATTCGATAGGGTCTTCAATGGTAAGAATATGTTCACGCTTGTGGGTGTTGATATGGTCGACCATGGCCGCAAGCGTGGTACTTTTACCCGAGCCGGTGGCACCTGTCACAAGTACAATGCCGGTAGGCTGATTTATAATTTCCTTGAAAATTTCAGGCGCGCCAAGGTCGTCTAAGGTTAATACTTTACTGGGGATAGTACGTAATACTGCGGCGGCGCCTCGGTTTTGCACAAACGCGTTAACACGAAAGCGCGACAAGCCATTAACTTCGAAAGAAAAATCGGTTTCCAGGTTTTCTTCGTATTCTTTGCGCTGCATGTCATTCATAATCTCATAAACGAGACCATGTACTTGCTTGTGATCGAGGGCTGGCACGTTCAGTTTACGCATTTCGCCATCTACACGAATTATTGGTGGTAGGCCCGCTGATAAGTGTAAATCTGAGGCGTTATTCTTAACACTGAAAGCCAAAAGTTCGGTAATATCCACAACCACTTCTCCAAAACAAGGTGAATAATGCAAACAATAGCAGAAAGACTAGATTCCGCACGAAAAGGAATAGACCAAGCCGCTACCAGTGCACATCGTCCACCAAATTCCGTTAAATTGCTAGCGGTTAGCAAAACAAAACCCGTATCAGATATCATGGAAGCGTATGAAGCCGGACAACGTATGTTCGGCGAAAATTACGTGCAGGAAGGTGTTGAAAAGGTTCAGGAACTTTCTCACTTAAGCGATATAGAGTGGCACATGATTGGTCCAATCCAATCGAATAAAACCAAAGTGGTAGCCGAACACTTTGATTGGGTTCAGTCTGTAGATAGAGAAAAAATTGCTCGTCGCTTAAACGAACAGCGGCCTGACTCAATGCCGCCGTTAAACGTGTGCATTCAGGTTAATATTGATGACGAAGAGAGTAAGTCAGGGGTAGCCCTAAGTGAATTAGATGCGCTAGTGGAGTTTATTAACTCTCAAAAGCACCTGACCTTGCGTGGACTAATGGCCATTCCCAAAGCTGATCCTAGTGAAGAACAACAGCGCGCCACACTGTCTAAGCTAAAAGAATTATTCGACCACTACCATACATCATTGAGCAATTTTGATACCCTATCCGTAGGAATGAGTAGTGATATGACAGAAGCGATTCAACACGGGTCGACTATGGTGCGCATCGGTACCGCTATTTTCGGTAAGCGAAACTAGCGCGCTAACCCAACGGATAGCGCTTCGCCTCGCTACACAGACTTAAACGCAACCAACAAATAGGATTTACATGCAACAGAAAAAATTAGCATTTATTGGCGCGGGTAACATGAGCCGCAGCATCATCAGTGGTCTTATCAAATCTGGGTACGCGAAAGAAAACATCCTTGCGGCAAACCCTTCCACACCAAAGTTAGACGGCCTGAAGGCCGAGTTTGGTATTCACACCACACAATCTAATGATGAAGCCTGCCAATTCGCTGATGCCATAGTCCTTGCGGTAAAACCACAAATAATGGGCGATATGTGCGGTGAGCTTCAGAAAAACAATGACCTTTCGGGCAAGTTGTTTATGAGCATTGCAGCTGGGCTGCCGGTAGCCAGATTGCAAGAAATGCTAGGTGGTGAATACCCTGTTGTTCGTATTATGCCAAACACCCCGAGCTTGTTAGGCAAAGGCATGTCTGGGATGTATGCCGACGACACGGTTTCTGAGTCAGACAGGCAATACGTTGACGATGTAATGAACAGCGTTGGCGAAACCGTTTGGGTAGATAATGAAGAGGGTATTAACGGTGTTATCGCCGCAGCGGGCAGCAGCCCAGCTTATTTCTTCTTATTCTTACAAAATATGCAGGAAGAAGCCATGAACATGGGCTTTGACAAAGCGCAATCTCGCTTAATGGTCCAACAAGCCATGTTAGGCGCAGCCGAAATGGTTTGTAACAACCCAGACCTTGAATTAAGCGAGCTTCGTGCCCAAGTTACGTCTAAGGGCGGCACTACCGCAGAAGCCGTTAACACTTTCATTAATGAAGGTTTAAAAGATATTGTCAGCAAGTCGATGCGCGCCGCCGTAGCACGTGCTGAAGAAATGGCAAAACAGCTATAACGTTTTAGGAAAAACACAACATGAACGCAACGGTATTTTTGGTTGATACCTTATTTAGCCTTTATTTGATGGTGGTTATTCTGCGCCTTTGGTTACAAATGGTTCAGGCAGATTTTTATAACCCACTCAGTCAATTTGTAGTAAAAGCAACCCACCCTATCGTGGGGCCGTTGCGCCGTATTATTCCGTCAATCGGCAGGTTCGACACCGCTACCTTTGTTTTAGCCATAGCGGTATGCGCGCTTAAGTTAATAACCCTAGGGTTGATGTTTGGCGGTAGTCTAAACCCAATCGGTATTGCGATTTTGTCAGTAATTGGTGTGATAAAAGAAACCCTGTCGTTAATGTTCTGGGTGTTGCTACTACGTGCTATTTTGAGCTGGGTGTCACAAGGTCAGTCTCCGGTTGACTATGTTCTGTATCAGCTAACCGAGCCGTTTTTAGCGCCAATACGCAAAGTCATTCCACCATTAGGCGGTTTGGACTTATCAGTGCTTATTGCCATCATCGCATTACAGTTTTTACAGCTTCTGATCCAAGACACTTTCCCTATGTAACTAATGTCAGTTCAAGACACTGTTAGGGAAAGTATTGGCCTTGCAGTTTGGTTCATAGAGTAAAACAAGCTGTAATGGGTAAGAATTGAAAATAAGATGAAGGCAGAGGTAGTTTCTATCATGGGTAGAATAAATCAAATCAAAAAAGCTTACGTCGCACTTCTTGTGATGGCTATGTCATGCTTAAGCGTTTCCGCATTTGCCGAGCAGAAGCAAACGCTTGGTGAATGGGATGTTCACTATATGGTGGTGAGTACGCCATTTCTCACACCTGAAGTGGCGGCTAGCTACGGTATTGTGAGAAGTAAGTTTAATGCGTTGGTTAACATTTCGGTGTTAGACAAAGTTTCCGGTGAAGCGCAACGGGCAGATGTCACAGGTACGGCTAAGAATCTGTTAGGTAACTCGCGTAAGCTGACTTTCAAAAAGGTGGAAGAAGGTGATGCTATCTATTACCTTGCCGTGCTGCCATTTCGCGATCAGGAAACCTTTAGGTTTGAGATTGACGTTCAAAAAGATAGCAGCAAACAAACGCTGAAGTTTCAGCAAAAAATGTACGTTGACGAATAATTTATAAGGCGAGCACTGCGTTAATAATACCAATATCGTAAGTAAGCGCTCACCTGTAATGCATTCATGCTTGTGATAAAAAGCAGTGATTAACGAAGCGAGATATCCGTTAGCCCGGTATCTCGCTTTTTTATTATGTTAAAAATAGGGTAACTGCACTTTACCAATTGAATGTGGTGGTAAATAATCAAAGCAACTGGTCGGGCAAGTTAGTGTGGTCGGATTATGTGTAACCATTAGCACTTAAATCATGAAAGACAGATGAGCACTGCGCCGCAGCAAAGAGCGACATGCACTAACTGCCTTCATAGCAAATAAAAAGAGAACAATTATGAATACGCCCTCGTCTCAGACCGTATCTCAGACAGCTACACCGCAGTCTGCCCACAATTCAGAACAACTCTCACCTTACTTCCCTAACTTATTAGCTCCGTTAGATTTGGGCTTTACTCAACTTCGCAACCGTACCCTAATGGGTTCAATGCATTTAGGTTTGGAAGAAGAGAAAGGCGGATTTGACAAACTTGCTGCGTTTTACGCTGAGCGAGCAAAAGGTGGTGCGGGGCTAATCGTAACAGGTGGTATTAGCCCTAATATTTCAGGTTGGGTAGCGCCCTTTGCTGGCAGAATGACCCGCTCTCGCCACGCGAAAAAGCACCGTGTTATTACCGACGCTGTGCATAAGGAAGATGGCAAAATTTGCATGCAAATTTTGCATTCAGGCCGTTACGGTTATCATCCACTTGCTGTTTCGGCTTCACCGATGAAGTCGCCCATTACCCCTTTTAAGCCCCGCGAATTATCCTCTCGCGGCGTAAGAAGCACAATTAAAGACTACGTAAAATGCGCTAGCCTAGCTCAAAAGGCGGGCTATGACGGCGTGGAAATTATGGGTTCTGAAGGCTACCTCATAAATCAGTTTTTCTGTGAGCGCACCAACCACAGAAATGATGAATGGGGTGGCAGCTTAGAAAACCGCGCTCGCTTAGCGATTGAGATAGTAAAAGGTGTGCGCGAGAAAGTGGGCACTAACTTCATCATTATTTATCGCCTGTCTATGCTGGACTTAGTCGAAGGCGGCGCTAAGTGGGAAGAAGTCGTGTATTTAGCCAAAGAAATCGAAAAAGCAGGCGCTACGCTAATTAATACTGGCATTGGATGGCACGAAGCACGGGTACCCACTATCTCCACATCCGTACCTCGCGCGGCGTTTACCTGGATAACCGAACGCATGAAAAAAGAGGTGGCTATCCCTCTTATTACGACTAACCGTATCAATACGCCTGAAGTTGCAGAATCGGTACTCTCACAAGGCCATGCTGATATGGTATCGATGGCGCGACCTTTCTTGGCTGACGCACACTTTGTAGCGAAGGCCATGCGCAATGAGTCTAAGCTAATCAACACGTGTATTGCCTGTAACCAGGCTTGCCTAGACCATGCATTCGAACAAAAGCGTGCAAGTTGCTTGGTAAACCCACAAGCGTGCTACGAGACCGAACTTACCTTTCCTCCTACTCAAAATAGGAAAAAACTAGCGGTAGTAGGCGCAGGGCCTGCGGGTTTGGCGTTTTCCATGTATGCCGCAGAACGCGGTCACGAGGTACATCTATTTGATAAAGCCAGTGAAATTGGCGGTCAATTTAATTACGCCAAGCAAGTGCCGGGTAAAGAAGAGTTTTACGAAACCCTACGCTACTTTGACAATCAGCTAGCTCAAGTGGGCGTTACGGTTCACCTTAACAACGAGATTAACGCAGAAAGCCTTGCCGATGAGAGGTTTGATGAAGTGGTGCTAGCCACCGGTATTAATCCTCGTACGCTTACAATTGAAGGGCACGACCACCCTAAAGTGATGAGTTATTTAGACGTATTGCGCGACCACAAGCCAGTAGGCAAGAAAGTAGCTATTGTTGGCGCTGGCGGCATTGGTTTTGATGTAGCTGAGTTCTTGGTTGAACACGAACATTTAGCCAAAGATAAAGAAAAATGGCTGGCGCATTGGGGTATAGATAAAGACTATGCGGCACCGGGTGCACTAAAGGAAAAAGCCATAGAGCCTTCTGAGCGCGAAGTGTATCTATTGCAACGTAAAACGTCTAAAGTGGGCAAAGGGCTAGGCAAAACAACGGGCTGGATCCACAGGCAATCGTTGAAACACCACAATGTTCAAATGATAAATGGTGTGAGCTACGAGAAAGTAGACGATGAAGGTCTACACGTGCTGATTAACGACACGCCCAAAGTATTGCCGGTCGATAACGTCATTGTATGTGCTGGTCAGGAGCCGTTTAAGCCTCTGCAACAACCTCTAGAAGAGGCAGGATTTACCGTGCACATTATCGGCGGTGCTGACGTAGCGGCAGAGCTTGATGCCAAGCGTGCAATACGCCAAGGGGCAGAATTGGCAGCACGTATTTAATACGTGCTGACTGGCAAAACCTAACTAAGCACTACCTGCTATTTTGAATAGCGTTCAATTTAGCAGTGTACAGCTCTCGATTTTCTGACGGCAATGTAAGCGATACAGCCTTCTCCATCATACTTTCTGCATGCACCATCTTACCTTGCATAAAGTAAACTTTCGCCAACCCAGAATAACCCTCGCCTAAATAAGGCCCAGCAGCAATAGCCTTATTGAAAAAGGTTTCGGCATCTGAAAGATTGCCTCTTGCCAAAAACGCATCGCCTAAATCAACCCATCGATAAGGGTTATCATCATCGGCTTTCAAATACATATCGCCAATTTTCGCTAACGTTTTCATGTCACCTACTTTTTTAAGCAGCACCGCAAAATTTGACAGTGTATGCACTGATTCAATATCGTTTTCAATGGCAAATTCATACAGCGCTCTGGCTTCTTTAGTGTAGCCATTTGACCGATAAAGTACTGCAAGCGTATTTAGCGTAGACGCATTAGCAGTGTTTAACTTCATTGCTTGAGCTATATAGCTGTAAGCTAAATCGGGATTTTTTCCCAGCACTTCAGCTGACTTATTTTGGTAATACATTGAAATGAAGTCGGCTTCCGAAATATAGTTACCACGGTCGTTTAGCCTTGAAGGGAAATAATCGATGATTACTCTCTTTCTAGTAAAAATGATATCACCTTTTCTTTCAGGCTTAGGCCCCAGAACAACGCTGCGAACGTGGGTTGAGGTCGTAAGAATGCCATCAATTCGACGATACAGAGGCGGTGTGTGAACTTGCTGATACTTCACATCTAACCCAACAAGTTTCGCAAACGCGGTAGTAAGTAATGCCAAAGAAAGGCAGTTACCGTAGCGATTACCAACGACATCTTGCGCTTTCAATGTGTCGCCAGCATAGCTAAACGTTGACATCAAATCTTCTAAATAATAAGCAAGTCGAAGATTTGGTAAAACGTTCTTGTGGGCAGGGTCGTTATAGTAGGTTAAAAAATGTTGCTCTTGTTGAGGCGATAATTTGAATAAATCGGCAGGCGTTTCAACATCAGTAACTTTGAACGCATTAAGCTGCCAGCTTGGCGTTAATTGCTCAACTTCATTTACATATTTGTTTTCATCAAAGCTTTGACATGCAGAAGTAGCCACTACTGCGGCGGCTAAAAATAACGGTTTTAAATCCAATTCCCTTTCCTTTTGAAAACCTTTCTATGTTTGGAGATTAAAGGTCCAATAGGTACTTTACAAGGCTAAAGTCGCTCATCAACAGTGACACATTCTAAGAAAATGAAAACAATTCATCAAAACTGATCGAACATAATCGCGTTTCCATCTGGGTCTTTAACAATTAAATGCCCTGGACCACTTTCCCCTTTTACTGGTACTTCTAAAGCAACACCCTGTTCAACTAGCTGGGCTTGAAGTGCCCTAACATCACTTGGGTTGAAGGTCATAATGTTATCTTCAAACATCCCTTCGAATAACCCTATCATGGTGGTGCCATTTTTCATCATTAACCATTTATCTTCCACCGAGCCGCATGAAGGCATGGCTTCAAAGCCCAAGGCCTCATAAAACGTCTTCGACTTGCTGATGTCTTTAACCGTTAAACTTAACGAAAATAGCCCTAACTCCACTTTATTCTCCCTTAAATTTCGTAACCATTGTTCACTTATACCAATTAATACTCTAGTGAAGCTTTTGAACAATATCACTGCCATTAGTCGCAAAAAGAAAAAAGCCAGTAATACTGAATATTACTGGCTTTACGTCAAATATCGGCGTCTTACTGCTCTTAACCTAACGCTGATTGCGCTGTAAAAAGTTTAAATAAAAATATTATTCCTTAACTTTTTTGACTAGCGATCCAGCGATCAATTTTCTGCTCAAGAATAGCAAGTGGAATGCCGCCCGTGTTTAACACTTGTGCGTGGAACTCACGGATATCGAAATCATCACCTAATGCCTTCTCCGCGCGCGCGCGCAATTCTTGAATTTTAAGCGCGCCCACTTTGTAAGATAGCGCTTGCGACGGGATCGCAATATAACGCTCTACCTCGGCAACAACTTCTGTGCGGGTCATGCCTGAGTTATCAAGCATAAAGTCGATGGCTTGTTCGCGGGTCCAACCTTTCGCGTGAATACCTGTGTCTACCACCAAACGCATGGCGCGCAACTGCTCATCTTGAAGCGTGCCATAACGATTCCATGGATCGTCAAAGAACCCCATTTCATACCCTAGCGTTTCAGAATACAGCGCCCAACCTTCACCGAAGGCTGGTAGGAAGCTAAAGCGCATAAACGAAGGTAGCGCTTCATTTTCTTGCGCTAGACTCACTTGAAAATGGTGACCAGGAGCGCCTTCGTGTAGGTACAAGGTGACGTTTCCAGTGGTTAAACGGCTAGGCAAATCGTAGGCATTAAAGTAGAAAGTACCTGGACGAGAGCCGTCTGGCGTGCCCGGCTGATATGATCCACCTGCACTGAATTGCTCGATAGCAGGGTCGTAGGGTTTGATTTCTAGCTCAGACTTCGGCAACAGTGAAAAATACTGATCAATTTTCTCATCAACTTCACGGCCAATATCGTAATAGCTCTGTGTTAGCGCTTCACGGCTTTCAGGCTTGAACTTAGGATCGGTACGTACATAGTCGAAGAATTCGTTTAATGTCCCTTCAAACTTCACTTCGTCCTTAATTTCAAGCATGTCATTTTTGATACGCTTAACTTCTTTTAAACCAAGGTTATGCAGTTCATCAGGCGTCATTGGTAGTGTCGTTGAACCTTCCACCATCAATTGATAAAGCTTTGCACCACCTTTCATATCGCTAAGGCCAATGCTTTCACGTGCAATAGGCAAATACTCATCGCGAAGGAAGTCGCGCATACGCGTGGTTGCATCGTAAATCTCTTGCGTCGCTTTCTCGTAGTCAGCGGTTAAACGGGCTTTTTCTTCGTCAGAGAAACTTTCTGGGAACATAGTAATTGGCCCCCAAAACTGTGACTCTTTAATTGGGATAGCCAGCTGAGTATCGAACTGCTTGATCACGCGATCGATAGTCAGCTTAGTTTCAAGAACACCGCTTTCCATGCCCTCGCGGAACTTTCCGATAGCGCGGTCAGAAATAGCAATGTAATCCTTATGGCGAGATAAGTTATTTTCGTAATCTTCTACTGTTTTAAATGGCGCTGCGCCCTTTCCGCTCGCGAAGGTCGGGTAGAAGGTGTGGAACCCACTGAAGTGATTTACAGGACGCACTTCCGTTAGCGCTTCAATCTCGTCGGTAGACATTTTTAGCGAGCGCTCTTCGTTGTATTTAAATACGTCGTAGGCGAGTTTATCGGTGTCGCTTAACTTACTGCGGTCAATTTGTTTAAGTTCAGACAAATTCAGCAATGTCGCTGTCTTTCCCGCTAAAGCGTGAGAGTCTGTTAAGAAGTCGCCCATTCTGTCTGCGTAACGCATGTCGCCGCGAAAAATGGCCATAATTGGGTTTAGCTCAATATCACGCTGGTCAGCGGCTGCAAATAACGCAAAAAGTTTTTCGTGCTCAGACGCTTCTTTTGACACTGAAGTACTTTTTGATGAACTCTGCACATTTGCGTTGCCGTGTTCATGTGCCACTGCTGAGCTAAGGCCCAGTGCCATGGTTACTGCACTACTTACAAGTAGTGTTTTGAATGCTTTCATTTTTTGTTCCCTTGTTATTTCTTCGCTGTTTTTGCTTATATTTCGCAAAAAAAAGCGCTGTCGTTATGTGTTTTCTTGATTCTATATACCGCGTGACAAGCGCATTTAAACCTAATAATGCGTTCCTGACGCCAGATATCAGGCATACCGGCTGTACAATGCAATTCAACGTTTACTTAATTAGCCACATCTTCACACGGTATCTATTCATTTAAGGTTTTTCAGGATGCACTGTTTATTCAGGCAAATGATCCATCTCTTTTCGCCACGCCCTTTCATACGCCTCACGGCCTAACACGCGTTGCGCGTACGCGGCTACATTGTCTGTTTTACCGTCTAGCGTGATATCTAATTTACTGCCTTTTGCCCACGCCAAAATATGACCGGCTATTATGTCAGCCATGGTAAACATGGTGCCGCATACAAATTCTTTATCGCCCAGCATAGAAGAAAATACAGGCAACACGCGCTTGAACTCCCACACCGCTACATCACGCATTTGTTCAAGTCTTTGCTCTTTGGGCAATGCAAAGGTGTGCTTTGCCAAATTCCAAATCGGTTGCTCTAACTCATTGGTAAGAAACAACATCATTTCTTCATATTTGGCTCGCTCGAAGCTACCAGGCTCAGGAATGAATTCATGCATGCCGTGACGTTCAGCTAAAAAAGTGACGATAGCCGCCGATTCCGTCAAGGTACCTTCCGGCGTCGAAAGCGCTGGGATTTTAGAGGCAGGACTTATGGCTTTATATTCTTCTGACAGGTGTTGCCCTTGTTTTAAGTCAACTAAGCTGTACTCAAAAGGTAAACCTAGCTCTTCCAGTGCCCATGCCACGCGAACCGAGCGAGTTTTCGGATATCCGTAAAGTGTATACATACCTATGCCCTTGCTTATGTAATGTGAGCTAACTGTAAGTCGAATAGGGAAAAAGTGCTACTGCCATATTGTTACTGAGTTTTAACACTGTAACTTCTGTATGACAGTACCGCCTAATTATGGAGAGGCTCCATATCCAAAGACTATATAAAGAGGCTACCTTCAAAAAGAGTGAAAATAATAAGGAAAAGCCAAAAAGATAAGGTAATGGTCGGTAACTTTTTCACGTAACCAATATAATGATTTCCGTAAATGCCAGTAGCTATGCGCTAACACACAACTCGGTTGTCGCTTCAACGCCCTAGTATTCATAGTCTTGCGTAGTATCCCTGAGTTATGCGCCACAATGGTTCACTTTATGCTCATCTCACTTCAATGCTTTCAACAAATTTGTTAATAATTGAGTGAAGGAGAACACGATGAAGAAACGTTTATTATCTACCTTAGCAGGCTCACTGACATTAATATTAAGTGCGAGCAGTTTCGCAGGCCATCATGATAGCGATGGAAAAGAAGTGATAATGAATAACCTGGAAACAGGGATGAGCATGGGCTCAGTAATGGTGAGCAGTTATGATGATGACGGTGTGGTGTTCACACCCAACCTATCAGGATTAACCCCGGGCATTCATGGTTTTCATGTTCATCAAAATGGTGATTGTTCACCAGCAATGAAAGATGGAAAAAAAGTGTTGGGCGGCGCAGCGGGCGGCCATTTCGATCCAGAAGATACCGGTAAACACCGTGCTCCTTGGTCTGAGAAGGGTCACGAGGGCGATCTACCCGTGCTTTATGTTGATGAAAATGGAAACGCAACCCAGCCTATCTTTGCACCAGAGCTTGAGTTAGATGATATTGAAGGCCGCGCCTTAATGATTCACGCAGGTGGCGACAATTACTCTGATTCACCTAAAAAGTTAGGTGGCGGTGGTGACCGCGTAGCATGTGGCGTAATTGGGAAATAAACTAACGCCACCTCATGTTATGCAATCAATATTTTATATAAAAAAGCGGCTTCAAAAGCCGCTTTTTTATACTTCAC
>NZ_BJKJ01000033.1:0-45882 GCF_006538305.1 Alteromonas sp. KUL17 | reverse complement strand
CAACTTTCGTTCGTGTGCCCGGGGCTTAAAGAACACATACGAAGCAGAAACGAGATTTACTTGGCAAAATCAGCTCTTCAAGAAATATCATCGCTTTCCAATTTGGAAGCTGTCTGGAAGGAAATGTTTTCGAGCATTCCTAAGAAAAAAAGGCACAGCTCTGGTTTTGATGATATCTCAGCAGAATATTTTGAAAAAAATAAGAAAACCTTTCTAACCAATATTAGCCGTCTTTTACTTACTAAAGATTACAAACCCCTCCCTCTTGTTGCTTATTTCATTCCCAAAAGCAGCGGAAAAGACAGAGTTATCTGCGTACCCACTATAACAGACAGACTAGTCCAGCGAGCGGTCTTGAGCTACCTGAATGAAAAAGGTTACACCCTAGACAATAAAATCAGCTTTGGCTTTATCAAAGGCTCAGAGAATGGCGTGAAGCCCTCCTTAAATAAAGCTATAGAGTTAAGGAATAGCTCACGGTGGGCATACAAAGCGGATATTAGTGCATTCTTCGATACTGTAGATAGAGACTTACTTAAACGGGCTATTACCAAAAAAATAAGAGCAGCTTCGATTCGTGAGCTAATTTGCAGCTTTGTTGATACAGAAGTAAAGGTGAGAAATTCATCTGAAAAGAACAAGCTAAGCAAAAACGGGATCAACGATGGAATAGGGCTTAGACAAGGCATGCCAATTTCGCCTTACTTGGCAAACTTATTCTTAGGGGACTTCGACAAACTTATTATTAAGAAAAGGATTAAAATGGTTCGCTATGCAGACGATCTCATTGCGTTTGCAGAAAGCCGCAAGGACTGCGAAAGCATTCACACCCTTTGCAAAGCGAAGTTGAGTTCACTAGGACTCAAAATACATGATATCGCCCCTGGCAGTAAAACAGAGATTAAGGAGCCAAACGAGACCGTAGAGTTTTTGGGCGTTGGACTAGAAGATACCCCCACGGGGAAATATCACTTAACAATTCCACATTCGAAAAAAAAGCTAATCAAGAACGAACTCTATAAGTACAAAGATATATCTTTCTGTGTAAAGCACGGCTTAAATATATCGAAGCTCCAATCATTAATGTTAAACAAAATTGACGGGTACTTGGAAGCTTACAATCATTGTAAGAACGTCCAGTCACTAGATAACTTTCTGACTGACACCTATCGACAAATTATGCATGCCATATTGCTTGACGAATACGACATCGATCTGAATTCTCTGTCGAAAAAGCAGATAGCCTTCTTAAGATTGACAATCAAGTAGCGCCGAAAAATTGCTACACATTTGCTACATATTTCAAAAAAAGAAATTTTAAAAAGGAAAGAATAAGGCTACAGCCCTTTAAAAAAAGGACACTCAGCAAAATTTGAACACGAGACCCCTGCCTCCGGAGTGAAAAGCCATTGCTCAGCTTTTCATGGGTTACTCTCAATCGCCCTATCAAAGCTTTTAATGTTGTCGAAATAAAGCTGGCTCAGCCGGCTTTTCTTTATTTGGTATGTCGCACTGGCAAAGGCTAGCGCTTTTAAAGCTACTAAACTCTTCGTCAAACACCTCACACTGCGATTTTGCCACCCGCTTTTTTTTAACACGCTAATTATTGGCGCGAATTGAGTTTATAATAGCGGTCAAACAGTTTTAGAATTACATCGACCAACTTGAGTAGAACATGGCCCATAAAGTACGTTATAAGTTTAAAGGTGTGGCAAAAGAGATAAACTTTTCTTACAGCCGCCATCAAAATATGCATGAAGCCGTGGCCGAAGCTGAGGGAATAGACCTTTCCCAGTTCCTGCAAACTGAACAGCAACTTGCCGCTATCAGTAAAGATAAAAAGACCGTAAGAAACTTCAGAGATACCGAATTTGCAAAAATGGGGTTTTCTGATTTGTATTTTTTAAAAAACGGGCAAGAATGATGGTTGCGCCCTTTCAACACATACTAGGCCTTTGAACTACTTTGCTTTTGGGGATTAACGGCCAAACCTTAAAAAATGGAGGGCTTTATAGTGTTCGAACCTCTGACTCCGAAGTGCAAAGCCACCAATCAGCGCTTTATGGGTTACCCTCAACTAGCCCATGAAAAGCCTCAATCGCCCTATCAAAGCTTTCGTCATTATCGAAATAAAGCTGACTTAGTCGGCTTTTCTTGATTTTGTAGGTAGCGCTGGCAAAGGCTAGCGCTTCTCTAAAGCTGCTAAACTCTTCGTCGAACACTTTAAACACCTCGCGCTGAGGTTTTGCCACCCGCGTAATACTCCCATTCACTTCATAATCGAACCCTGCAAATTGAAGACGGGAAAGGGTTTCTTTGCCTAATCGCAAGCCGCCTTTTAGGCTTATTTGAAATGCCGCGTCCATTTCTTCAATTTCTTCTATGCTCCAGTGGTTAAACACCCGAATGGCCTTTTTGTACTTTTCCGCCAACCGCTTTTTTAACACGGTTATTCTGGGTTCTAGCGTGGCGTTGTTTTCATTTTTTAAAAGATCAGTGCATTCGTTGCATGCAGGCACGGAAATAAAATCGGCCTGTAGGTGTCCGTCTTGCCAGTCGTGAATGAATTTTATGGGTGGAATAAAGTCTTGCCGTGCAGCTTCGCAGCCGCAGTAAATGCAGCGATTAAAATTAGCCGAATGTACCGCGTTTAGTGGCTGATAGAATTTCTGATAATTCTTAACTGACATTCTGCTACATACGTAAAGTTGAAAGGGTGCAAACGGTGATTACAGTACCACAGTCGCTTTTTTAGGGTACGCTAATTGTGCTCAGCTAATACAAACGCATACAAACGCCGCCCTTGTGCGGCGTTTGTTTCATTCAGATACGATAAAAGCTACAACCGCGACGGTCTACTGTGCGGGTCGCCCTCAACGTGGCCTTTTGGCGGTCTTTGTTTAGGCTTTGCAGCAATAGGTGTTTCGCCATCACTCTCTTCGCCCTCTTCATCAATATCCCATGTACCTTCTTCGCTCCACGGGTCGTCGTCGGGGAATTCCCCTATATTGATTTCTTTTACCGAGTAATCGGGCTGATAACGCATGTCGTAATTGGCCGCCCGCACTATGGCAATACATAACATTAAGGCCACAGCTAATAGCGGAACGCCCCCGATTATCGACGCCGTTTGAAGCGTTTCTAACCCACCAACAAACATAAGCACTATAGGCATAAACGATAGCGCGAATGCCCAGAACAAACGGTTCCAGCGCAATGGCTCTTCGTCTACTTCTTTTTGCACTACAGCTGCCAGAATGTAAGAAATGGAGTCGAAGGTAGTTGCGGTAAATATTAGCGCTAACAAGGTGAATACAAAAATGACTATGTAGTCCAATGGCAGCGTGTGTAGCATGGCGAAAATAGCGGCCGTAGGGCTTTCTTGGTTAAGAATACTCACCACGTCTAGTTCACCCGAAAGCTGCAAATACAAGCCATAATTCCCCATTACCATGAAGAATAAAAAGCAGCCCATGGTGCCGAAGAACATGGAGCCCGCCACCATAGTGCGAATGGTGCGCCCCCTTGAAATGCGCGCGATAAAAAGCCCTACGCTTGGTGCAAATACCAGCCACCATGCCCAGTAGAATATGGTCCAGTCTTGAGGGAAATGCGTGTTTTGAAAGCCATTAAATTCAGCAAAAGGCTCTAGCCAGGTAGCCATTTTAATGATGTTGCTAAGTACTCGGCCCAAAGCATCTAGGCCGGTATTGGCCATAAACAACGTAGGTCCCACAACAAATATAAATAGTAGCAATCCTATGGCCAGCCAAAAGTTAATGTCTGACAGCAGCTTAATGCCCTTCTTTAAACCTACATACGCGCTGTAGCCAAAGATAGCTGTACAGGTTACTAGCACCAGAACTTGGGTGGTAAGTGATTTAGGCACGCCGAATAGTTCGTGCACCCCTTCGTTGATCATAGGCGCAGCCAAACCTAACGTGGTCGCCCCGCCGCCTAACATTCCGAAGATAAAGCTGATGTCGATAATTTTACCCAGCCAGCCGTGAGCCATTTTCTCGCCAATAACCGGCATGAGTGCTTCAGATATTTTAAGAACGCTGTGATTGCGCACATAGTAGAAGTACGCAATAGGTACGGCGGGAATGAGGTAAATTGCCCAGGCAAGCGGGCCCCAGTGGAAGATACCGTAGGCTGCAGCCCATTTTGCGGCTTCGGGGGTTTCACCTTCTATGTGAAACGGTGGCGCTTGGTAGTAGTACACCCATTCAATCATGGACCAATACAAAATAGACGCGCCTATGCCTGCACAAAACAGCATGGCAGCCCATGATACTGGCGAGAACTCGGGTTTCTCTTCCGGGTCGCCTAGTTTTATTTGTCCAATGTCGCTGAACATGATGTAAACCATGAACCCACCAGCGCCAACGCCAAGCAAGAGATATAAAACACCTAGTTTACTGGTTACGAAGTCTTTTGCGGCTGCCACCCACTGTGCGCCTTGGTCCGGCCAAATAATTAGGGGAATGGTGACAGAGAGAAGAAGAATAAGAGAGCCAAAAAAAGTGGGCTTGTCGATTACGCTAAACGCGCCTTCCTGTTTAATAATGGCCTTGGAGGAGGCCGCATCTCGGGTATTACTACTCATACACGATCCTTTGTTTTGTTTTTATAGATGCCCTATACGTTTGGCTTTAAACGGGCGATCTTAAAAAACAGTTTATCAAAATTGTGTTAGCTATTGGGCTGCTTCAAATCGGTGTGCGTTTATTCATTCGTGCTTTGGTTGTTAGCATGCCCATGCCCAATGCGGCCATGGATACCGCAATAACGCCGTTTAGATAGTTGAAGAACGCGTAGGGCACGTAATCGAGCACGTTAACGCCCAGGGTGGCAGAGTAAAACGCACCCGCCGTTGTCCACGGAATAAGGCCTGTGGTCATAGTGGCACCTTCTTCTACCGACCGAGATAGCACAGCGGGGTCAAGGTTCTGCTGTTCATATTTCGGTTTAAACAGCTGGCAATTCAAAATGATAGAGATATAGGCCTCGCTCATGGCCACATTGCCTAGAAAACCAGACGCAATGGTCACGGCAATTAGGGTTGCTGTGCGTTTTACCCGTTCAATAATGCCTGTCAGTAACGCAGCTAGAAAGCCTGCACCGTGCAGTATGCCACCCAATGCGATTGCCATTAAGGCGAGGAGCAACGTCCAGCTCATACTGCTGATGCCGCCTCGTCCTAGTAAGGCATCTAAATTTGCGATACCCGTATTTTGAGGGGTGTTTTCCCACAATGCGTTAAGCACGCTAATGGTATTGGTGTCTTGGTAGAAAATAGCAATGATAACGGCAAGCAGAATACTGCACGACATGGTTACTTCAGCCGGCACTTTTTTAATGCTTAGTACTGTAAGCAATACTAGAGGTAACAGTGTTACATAGGGTGCAAGGTTATAGTGGTTGGCAAGCGCTTGTTTAATTTGAACTATCTGTTCAACATCTATATTCTGGTTTGCGTAGCCGAACCCTATTAATAAGAAAATAACGAAGGTGAGAAGAAAGCTAGGCAGTGTAGTTAGCAGCATGGCGTACATATGTCGATACAGGTTGGTACCCGCGCTCATGGATGCGAGGTTGGTGGTATCAGACACCGGGGACATTTTATCGCCAAACGTCGCACCACATACCACCATGCCCGCCACAATGGGGAGTGGTATGTTCATGGCAGCACCAATACCCATCAGCACTACACCCATAGTGCCCACCGTACCCCACGATGTGCCTGTAGCCACCGACATTACCGCA
Organism: Alteromonas sp. KUL17; assembly: GCF_006538305.1. Lineage (NCBI taxonomy): Bacteria > Pseudomonadati > Pseudomonadota > Gammaproteobacteria > Alteromonadales > Alteromonadaceae > Alteromonas > Alteromonas sp. KUL17. The sequence continues at coordinate 40,113 of NZ_BJKJ01000033.1, read as the reverse complement.
CACAAAATTAATCCCACCGCCAGGAAGATACTGGGGTTTAGCCAACTTAAACCGTAATAAATTAGCGTTGAGATAGTGCCGCTTTGCATAAAGCTGGCGATAACCATACCAATGAGAATAAAAATATAGATTGCAGGCATGGCCCGGGTTAATGCGCTGGTCATTAAATCGCGGATTTGCAGGTACTTGTACCCCAAGCTAAAGGCATTGATACCAGCCCATAGCAAACACAGAAATAGTAATGCATGCAGGCTAATGCCCAGACCAAATAATCCGCCTGCTATCAGTGCGACAATAACACCAAAACAAAGTAGTGACTGAGGAAAGCTCGGGCGTTGAATAGACTGTGGCGACATTATTGGCACGTTGATACGCTTAAAAATGAACTAGTAAAAAACAGTATAACGACTTTGCTATGCGTTGGAATGACTTTGATGTTGCATTGGATTGGGCGTTAGAGTTGCAGCCACGTCTAAGGTAGGCGTGCCCGATTCTGATATAGAAAGGCTGAAGGGGATTATTCCTTCATAGATCACTAAAAAAGGAAATGGCCCGCCCTAGAGGATTCGAACCTCTGACCTCGGCCTCCGGAGGGCCGCGCTCTATCCAGCTGAGCTAAGGGCGGATCGTGCTACGGTTGTAATAACCGTGTACGTTCGCAAAGGAAAAATACGCAGTTAAATGTACGCTGCAAACGGGGCGTAATAATACTTACGCGGTGGGTTGGCTTCAACTCATTTATTAAAATCTCTTTAGGTGGCTTGGAACAAGTGTTAAAAATCCTTACTTTTTATGGGTAATTGGCTTCAAATAGTTGTTCAACACCAATTAACCGTTATAATCTGGCCAGTTATATTTTAAACAAATTCATCATTGCCTGGAGACAGATGTGAAATTAAAGACTTGGTTAACTGTTGCTGCTACTGCGCTAACTGTTTTTGCAGCACAAGCACAAGAAATGAGTAACGATGAAATTGCCGATCGCATTAAGCCGGTAGGTCAGGTACACGTTGCAGGCGCAGCGGCTGAAGGAAGTGCTGGCGCAGCTGGCGGTGCAAAGTCTGGTGAAGACGTTTACAACTCTGCATGTGTTGCATGTCACTCAGCAGGCGTTTTAGGAGCTCCTAAAGTTCACGTTGCAGCAGACTGGCAACCACGTCTAGACGAGCGCGGTCTTGATGGCGTATGGCAAAACGCATTAAACGGTATTAACGCTATGCCTCCTCGTGGTACATGCGGTAACTGTTCTGATGACGAAATTAAAGCTGCAATTGAGTATATGATTGAAGGTATCTAATACCCGCTAAATCGTAACAACTTGATGGAAAAAGTAGCGTTTTACCCTCTAATCGGGTAATTTAACCCTTTGGGGAAACGTTACTTTTTTACTGGCGAGCGGGATGTCACAAGATTCGACGCAACATGAGTTGACGGAAGAAGAACTGCGCGAACTTATACCGCAGCTTCAGCAACTCACTGACAAGTACAAGCGCGCTGAACGTGTTCAGAAGGCGCTTTTCGACATTTCTGAACTTGCCAGTTCTGTAAGTCACCTTAATCGCCTTTATTCCGCTATTCATGAAATCATTGCCGATTTTATGAATGCCGATAACTTCTTTGTCGCCTTTTACGAACCCGACAGTAACGTTGTCGATTTCGCTTACTTCATTGACGAATTCGACGAACAAACCGTTCGCCAGCTCCCCGCTGAATCGTTAATGGACGGCATGACCGGTTACATTCTCAAAACCGGCGATCATCTATTTTACAAACGTGACGACGAAGAAAACTTTGCCTCTCAGCATGATATAAAGCTAGTTGGCTCACAGCCGTTTGAGCTGCTGGGCGTGCCCCTTAAACGAGGAAGCCAAGTCATAGGTGCCATGGTAGTGCAAACTTATGATGAGGGTGTGCACTATACGCAAGAAGATTTAGAAGTACTGCTGTTCGTTTCTCAACACATTGTTACCACGGTTGATAGAGTAAAAAACCGTGAGCTCACTGAACGCACCATCCGCGAACGCACCCGCCAACTGCGAAAAATTAACGACGACCTTCAAGAAGAAATATTAGAGCGCCAAAAAGTAGAGTCGCTACAGCAGGCTTTATTCGAGATATCTGAGCTGGCGGCTAACCTTGAAGGCGATATGGATGTGTTTTACTCCAGTCTGCACGAAATTTTAGCCAGGCTAATTAGCGCACCTAACTGTTACATTGCCATTCTTGACAAGGAAAAAGAGCTACTCGCATTCCCGTATTTTAGTGACGCACAAGAAAAGAACATAAGTTCAAGGCCTTTGGGGCTTGGTCTAACTGAATTCGTATTGCGAACGGGGCAAGCTGAGCTGGTTAACCCGCCCAGAGTATTGGAGCTTGCAGAGTCTGGCGATTTGGATGTGTCTGTTGCGCAAACTATGCTAAACAGTGCGAACTCGTGGTTAGGTTCGCCGCTTGTTGTAGATGGAGAAATTGCAGGTGTTATTGCCGTACAAACTTACGGTAAACACGCTAAATATAATTCTCGCGACCAAGAGCTTTTGCGCTTTGTATCACACCATATCGCGGTAGCCATTGAGCGTAAGCGCAATACCGAGTCGATGCAGCGCTATAACGTTGAGCTTGAAGAGCGCGTTAAAGAACGCACAGCCGAGCTAAACCGTGCTAATAAGTTCTTAAAGCAACAAATTGAAGAGCGTAAAGAGATTGAGCTTAAGCTTATTCACGATGCGCATCACGACTCGTTAACTGATTTGCCTAACCGCGCCATGTTCACTAGTCGCCTAGAGCTGGCTATAGCCAGTAAGCAGCGTTACAGCGAAAACATGTTTGCGGTGCTGTTTATCGACCTAGACCGCTTCAAAGTTATTAACGATACCCTAGGTCATCACGCCGGCGATGAGTTCTTAATTGAAGTAGCTAGACGTATTGCGCTGTGTATTCGTGGTCACGACCTGTTAGCGCGCTTAGGCGGCGATGAGTTTGTTGTACTGCTTGATAACTTTGAAGATGAAGCAGACGTAGAAGAAGTAGCTAGCCGTATAATTTCATCTATTTCCGAGCCGTTCTTGCTTGATGGTCGGGAGATGTATTCAGGTGCAAGTATCGGTATTGCGCACTTAGAAACCTACTATCGCGCCGCAGATGAAGTGCTTCGTGATGCCGATGCCGCTATGTATCAAGCGAAAACGCTAGGCCGCGGACGCTTTGTTATGTTCGACAAGAGCATGCGCGACAGGCTTATTGAAGAACTTGAGCTTGAAAATGAGTTCAGACGTGCACTGCGTGAAGAAGAGTTCGATTACTTCCTACAGCCCGTTATAAAGCTTAATGACGACAGCACACTGTATAAAGAGATGTATATTCGCTGGTCGCACCCTGCCTACGGCAAGATTGCCAGAGAGCAGTTTAGACAAGTGGCAGAACATAGTGGCCTTACGCTAGATTTAGACCTATTCCAGCTAACCAAAGCCTGCGAGCTGTTAAACCATTATAAAAACACCGACGACCCGATAAATAAAATAGCGGTTAACGTTTCAATTAATCATCTACTACAGGCTTCTATGGTGAACCAGATGATTAATGTGATTGAAACATCAGGTATTACGCCTAGCCAGCTGGTATTTGAGTTTGATGAAAACGACTTAAATCGCCGCTCTCAGTTCATTCTTCCTGCTATTAAGAAGTTAAAACGTGCGGGCGTAACTTTGGTACTGGATAACTTTGGAAGCGGATTGGCTTCATTAAGTTATTTGTTTGCCTACCCCTTCGACTTCATCAAAATTGATCATCGCTTTGTTAAGTCACTGCCTCGCTCTCAACGAAACTTAAAGCTTATTCAGTCTGTCATGCTTATTTCAGAACATTTGAAGTTTCAGGTTATTGCTGAAGGCGTAGACTCACAGGCGCAGCTAGATGCACTTAATGAAATTGAATGCATTTATGGCCAAGGCAAAGTATTGAAGCACGCCAAAGTGCTGGATATGACGTCGCTAGCAAGCTGATAATTAGTACTTACTTGCTAGCATAAGCTCGTCTCAAATAGCAGGCTACTTTTTCCCTAGAATATCTCGTAGATTAGCAATTCCCACCTGCGCCTTTTGCTGGCGCTCTTCTTTTGTCGCCTTCGGTTTCTGATTTTCCCACTGTACATCGTCAGGCGGCAGTTCGAACAGAAAGCGGCTTGGCTCTGGGTTAATCACTTCACCAAATTGTCGACGCTCTTTAGCAAGGCTGAATATAAGCTCGCGCTGGGCGCGAGTAATTCCCACATAAGCAAGTCGGCGCTCTTCTTCTACGTTGTCTTCGTCAATGCTGCTTTGGTGCGGCAATAAGCCTTCTTCCATGCCCACTAAAAATACAATAGGAAATTCCAAACCTTTTGAAGCGTGTAGCGTCATTAATTGAACTTGATCCCCTTCCCCGTCGTCTTCGCCGCGCTCCATCATGTCGCGCAATATCAGACGGTTCACCACTTCGGTTAAGGTCATGGGTTGGTCTAGGTCATTGCCTTCCAGCATATCGTTAACCCAACCGAATAAGGTACTTACGTTGGCCATGGCCATTTCGGCGGCTTTGGGGCTGGCGCTAGTTTCATATAGCCATTCTTCATAGCCCATAGTGCGGATCATGGTACGAACCGCGTCAGCGGTATTGCCACGCTCGGCATTGTCCGACAACTCCACTACCCAGCGGGCAAAGGTGGAAACAGAGTGAAAAGCTTTGTCGGGCAGCACGCTGTTTAAGTTAGGGTGCGTTGCCGCTTCGAACATAGACACGCCCAAACTATTAGCAAAGTTACCCAGTTTTTCCAGCGTAGCGCGGCCTATACCGCGCCCTGGCGTATTAATAATGCGAAGCAAAGCGTTATCGTCGTCCTGGTTCACTAACAACCGTAAATACGCCATGATGTCCTTCACTTCAGCACGGCCAAAGAACGACATACCGCCGCTAATTTTGTACGGAATGCGGTTACTCATTAACAGCTTTTCAAAAATACGGCTTTGGTGATTCCCACGATACAATATGGCGTAGTCTTTAAACTGGGTGCGGTTCATGAACTTATGCGCCAGCAGTTCGGCCACCACGCGCTCACCTTCATGCTCTTCGTTCTTCGCCTCTATTACTTTTAGCGGCTCGCCGTACTGCAGCTCTGAGAACAGGGTTTTATCGAACAAATGCGGATTGTTCTGAATAAGAATATTCGCGCAATGCAGAATACGGCCTGACGAGCGGTAATTTTGCTGTAGCTTAATGACGTTTAAGCGCGGAAAGTCTTGCTGTAACAGGTGCAAATTCTGCGGCTTAGCGCCACGCCATGAATAGATAGACTGGTCATCGTCGCCCACCACGGTAAAGCGCGCACGCTCACCTACTAATAGCTTTACCAACTCGTACTGACTGGTATTGGTATCTTGGTACTCATCCACCAGCAAGTAGCGAATCTTGCTCTGCCATTTGGCTCTTATTGCTTCGCTACTTTTTAAAAGCAATGTAGGTAATAAAATTAGGTCGTCGAAGTCTAGCGCGTTATATGCCTTAAGGTTGTCTTGGTAACGCTTGTAGGCTTCTGCAAACTCTCTCTCGCCCGTGCTGGTTGCTGATTTTAATAAAGCATCAGGCAAGATAAGGTCGTTTTTCCAATTCGATATGCAGCTTTGTAAAAGCTGAAGCTGATCTTTATCGCCATCGAGGGTGTCGGACGTCAAATCGTTCAGCAACGCGAACGAGTCTTTATCGTCGAATAACGAGAAACCTGGCTTTAAGCCAAGATCTTTCACATGCGCTTTAATAATGGTTAAGCCCATGGTGTGGAAGGTCGACACTTTTAGCCCGCGCGCCTCTGGCTTGCCCAAGGTCTGCGCTACACGTTCTTTCATTTCACGTGCTGCTTTGTTGGTAAAGGTTACCGCTGCAATGTAGCGAGCTGGCATATCGCAGTTTCTAACTAAATGAGCAATCTTATTGGTAATTACGCGCGTTTTACCACTACCCGCCCCAGCCAGCACCAAACATGGGCCAGACACAAAGGTTACGGCAGACTCTTGAGCTTCATTTAGTTTCATTTAATACCTAGAACAACGTACATTTTTGGCGCGACACAGTTTTCATTGCATGTCGTGTCGATACCGATAGAATAGCTTTCATAACTTGAGCTGCGCATTATAAGGGAATTCCATGTTGGATCCGAAGAAACTCGAAGATTTAGCGAAACAAATTGCTGATGCCGTTCCACCTGGCGTTAAAAACATGGCTGAAGAAGCCGAAGGTCGAGTAAAGGCGGTATTGCAGTCGCAGCTGTCTAAGCTTGATTTAGTGACTCGCGAAGAGTTCGATATTCAAAGCCAAGTGCTTATTCGCACTCGTGAAAAGCTAGACGCTATGGAAAGCCGCATTGCTGAACTTGAAGTGAAGCTAGCGGAAAAGTAGGCGTTCAAAGCTTATAGAAACTCAAAAAGCGTCTTTATGGCGCTTTTTTTGTGGCTGAATACCGTTAACAATGGTTTGTATTGGGCTAGTTACTTTTACTGTTACACCAAATAAAAATGTAGTGCCGTTCCTAGCGTGATGGCTAAACCAATGTAGTGATTTTCAATAAACGCGGTGAAGCAGCCTTCACGCTGACGGCGTTTAATAAGCTGATACTGGCGCACGCATAGCAGAGCCGAAAACAGCACGGCTAAGTAGTAAGGCCACGTTGCGTTAATAGCACAGCCTATACACCACAAAATGGCAAGGGCAGCGGCCTGTAGCAGCATGACTATGAGTACGTCGTTTTTTCCAAACAATATGGCCGTAGACTTAATGCCTATTTGTAAGTCGTCATCGCGGTCTACCATGGCGTACATGGTGTCGTAAGCTACCGTCCATAGTAAGTTAGCAATAAACAACCACCAGCCGTACGCTGGTACTGTTTCTATCACAGCCATAAACGCCATAGGAATGGCCCAACCGAACGCGGCACCCAATACCACCTGCGGTAAATTGGTGTAACGCTTCATGAAGGGGTAGCTTGCTGCTAGGAGTAAGGCTACCACCGACAACGCAATGGTTTGCCAGTTGAGGAATAACACTAAGACAAATGCTAAAGCGATAAGCGCAGCAAAAAGTTGTAGCGCTTGTTTGGCCGACACTTCTCCGGTTGCAAGCGGACGCTGGGCAGTGCGCTTTACGCTACCGTCTACTTTTCTGTCTGCATAATCGTTAATCACACACCCGGCTGAACGCATGACAACTACGCCTGCCACAAAAATGAGCGTAATGCCTAAAGGCGGTAAACCTTGTGCAGCCATAAGAAGCGCCCACAGCGTAGGCCACAGCAGCAAGTAAATACCGACTGGTTTATCAAGGCGCATCAGTCGCGCATAGGCGTTCCAATTGTGCTTCATAATTGCTTTTCGCTTTCCTTTTCGTTTTTAGCAGAGCGGCTATACGCCGGTGAGGACGGAAGAAATACCTCTGCTACTATCATGCTGTAGTTGCCTAACGTAAACAACGAGCGCCTGCCCCACAAGGTTTGATTACTGTTAATACCAAACTGCGAAGCTGGCACTGTACACAGTTGAAACTCCGAGCGTGTAAAGCGCTTATCGTTAAACAAACGTTTTCCTAAAGGCTCTCGACCAAGGTCTGAAAGCTCGCTGTCAACAAAGGCTTGAGGGATGATAGAACGTGCAAACACCCATGGCTTATGATCGCCGCATAAGAGAATTTCTCGCGCTTGATAATGGGTTTCACCGTTGTCGAGTAACAACGACAGTTCATTGTCGTGAGGGATCTGCTCGTGCTGGCCAATAAGCTCTAGAGAAAAGTGGTTGCTTAAAGACTGTACTCGCTCGGTTAACGACCCAGTGTCTAACAGCCAGTTTTTTAGCTGTGCATTAGGAATTGTGATGCCAGAAGGTGCTTGCCAGTCAACCGCCAAACCCACTGGAAAAGTGGCATTAAAACTCACACGAAAAGCCCGAATAATGAATCTGTTAGTATGATAACACGTCATGTTCAATTATTTTCACTCGGTTAAACTTTTGCAGTAGTGTGTTTAATCAGAGTTTTGCTACACTACCAAGTGAATTTATTACTTTGGTGTTTCGGACTTCACTATGCTTAAGTCTTTAGTTTTACGCGTATTTGCGGTTAGTTTTTTGGTCCTTGGTTGTAACGCAGCAGTGGCGCAAGACAAGGCCAACTATGCTTATTTGGGCTTAGAGCCAGAGATTGTTACCAACTACATTAGCGATAGCGCACAAAAGCTAGGCTATGTACGCGTGTCAGTTGAATTGATGATCCACGATGTCAACCAGCTTGAAATTGCTGAACACCATATGCCGTTACTGCGCTCTACTGCCATTGAAATATTCGGCCAGCAACCGGCAGAGAAGGTTAAATCACTAACTGGTCGTGAAGACATTCGCCGCGCTATTCTTAAAGCGTTGCAAGAGCACATGAAGCAAGAGACAGGCGGCGAAGTGGTGAAGAACGTTATCTTCACCAAATACTTATACCAAGGCGGTTAAAAGTTGATAACGGGCTAAAAGGCTAACGTACGCCTTTTAGCTACATAAAACGCCACTAGCGTTTACCCGACCCAAGACTTAAGACCCCGGCGAGCAAACATCCAGAAATAAGCCCCGCTGTATGTGCAGCATTTGCCATGTTTACCCACAAAATATCGGCATAACCTAGTACCAACCACACCAACATAAAGCCTACAATTGAATTTGGCAGCGACAAGCCCCAACTTGGTCGCAACCAGCCTAGCCACCACACAAAGCCCATTACGGCATACACCACACCAGACAAGCCGCCAAACAAGAACAGGTTGCCTTGCACAGGGTCACTAAATAAGGCTTGTGCGGCGTTCGAAATAGTGGCCGACACTAAGAACACAATAAGTAGCATGCTCATGCCAAGGGTGCGTTCAATTTTAGCTCCCAGCATGCCCCACCACAGTAGGTTAAATATAATGTGCAGCGCCGAAAAATGAATGAACGCAGGGCCTAGTAATCGCCACCATTCGTGATTTTGCGACAAAATGGAAAATGGCTGCATCAATAAATGCTGTGCGATAGGGGCAAACAGTCCAAACAATGACAGTAAATAAACCGCAACACACAGAATAAATACCACCGAGGTAAAAGGCGCTTTCACGGCATCGGCAATGATATTACCCACGGAAAAGCCATTACCCGAAGGCGCCAGCCGTACGTTCTTGCCATTATCCCATGCGGCTTGCTGGTACTTCGGATCGGTAGGGTTTGCCAAAAAGCCATCCGCAATAATTTTTGCACGGTCGAGATGGTCGTGATTATCTAATACCACCACGAACTCTTTATCGTGCTGTATTACAGCGGCCTGAATGTGCTGACTGGTTAAATAATTGGCGAGAAGATGTGCAGGACTTTGCTGATTGAACGCAATTAAAGGATGAGCCATAAGCTAGTTGTTACCCCGAAGCAGAAGAATATGAATGCGATATGACATATACCAAGGGCGCGGTATATAACCTCTTTATACTGAAATACTGCAGTAGCTGCAAAAAATAAAGGTGCACATTGTGCACCTTTATTAAATCGCTATGCCGTGACTACCGGATTTGCCAGTCGCCATGCTTCGAAGCCACCGTCCATACTATAAACGGTTTCAAAGCCTTGCTGTGCAATCACTTGGGCCGCCTGCTGGCTGCTTACGCCGTGGTAGCACACTACAACCACTGGGATATCTTTGGGCGTTTGGTCGATAAACGCTGCAAAGTTGTCGTTGGTCAGCTGCGCTGCGTTAGGCATGTGTCCATTAGCAAACGATTGAGGATCGCGAATATCCACAATGGTTACGTCACCTTGAAAGTTTGCAACGTCGTTTACGCTAATGTGTGAGAATGTTGTCATTATTGCCAGTCCAGAATAACTTTACCTGAGTGTCCAGACCCCATGGTATCAAACCCTTTCTGAAAGTCATCAATAGAAAAGGTGTGTGTGATGATAGGCGATAGATCTAAGCCACTCTGCAGCAAGCTCGCCATTTTGTACCACGTTTCGAACATTTCACGGCCGTAAATACCTTTTATCACCAAGCCTTTGAAAATAACCTGGTTCCAATCGATGGCAACATCTTGTGGAGGTATTCCCAGCATGGCAATTTTGCCGCCATGGTTCATTTTGTTCAGCATGTCTCTGAAAGCCACCGGCACACCAGACATTTCCAGACCCACATCGAAGCCTTCTGTCATGCCAAGTTCGTTCATTACGTCTTTCAAGTCTTCCTTGCTTACGTCAACGGCACGGGTTGCACCCATTTTTTTAGCAAGCTCAAGACGGTAAGGATTAATGTCGGTAACCACGACATGACGAGCACCTACATGCTTTGCAACTGCAGCAGCCATAATACCTATTGGGCCGGCACCGGTTATCAGCACGTCTTCACCCACCAAGTCGAAACTTAGTGCAGTGTGAACAGCGTTGCCAAACGGGTCAAAGATAGACGCAAGGTCGTCACTAATGTTGTCTGGAATTTTAAACGCGTTAAATGCAGGAATTACCAAGTATTCAGCAAAAGCGCCCGGGCGGTTTACCCCTACGCCTTCAGTGTTGCGACACAAATGTACACGACCTGCACGACAGTTACGGCAATGGCCACAGGTAATATGGCCTTCGCCCGAAACACGGTCGCCAACCTTAAACCCTTTCACTTCTTGGCCCATACCTACGACTTCGCCCACATACTCGTGGCCTACAACCATAGGTACCGGAATGGTTTTCTGTGACCATTCGTCCCAGTTGTAAATGTGCATGTCGGTGCCGCAAATGGCGGTTTTGCGAATTTTAATCAGTAGGTCATTGTGTCCTACTTCAGGCTCTGGCGTGTCTTGTAGCCAAATACCTTTTTCTGCCTTCGCTTTAACTAGCGACTTCATGAAATTACTCCCAATTCACGGCCAACTTCAATAAATGCATCTACCGCTTTATCAACATGTTCAAGGCTATGACCTGCTGACATTTGCGTACGAATGCGGGCCTGACCTTTCGGCACAACAGGGTAAGAGAAACCGATAACATAAATGCCTTTCTCAAGCATCTTGTCTGCCATTTCGCTAGCTAAACGGGCATCGCCTAGCATAACAGGAATAATAGCGTGATCTTTACCAGCTAATGTGAAGCCCGCTTCTTCCATACGCGTACGGAAGTGATTGGCGTTGCGCCATAGATTAGCGCGAAGCTCGTCACCTTCTTTCATCATTTCAAACACTTTAAGCGATGCTGAAACGATAGGTGGCGCAACCGAGTTTGAGAAAAGATAAGGACGCGAGCGTTGACGTAACCACTCTACGACTTCTTTTTTGCCCGAGGTGTAACCGCCAGACGCGCCGCCTAGAGCTTTACCTAGAGTACCGGTGATGATGTCTACACGACCCATAACGCCACAATACTCATGGCTGCCTTTGCCGTTTTCGCCAAGGAAGCCCGTTGCGTGACAATCGTCTACCATTACCATGGCGTCATACTTGTCGGCCAGGTCGCAAATAGAGGCTAAGTCGGCGATCACGCCGTCCATTGAAAACACACCGTCGGTGGCAATAATTTTGAAACGCGCGCCATCGGCATCAGCTTGCTTTAACTGCTCTTCTAATGCTGCCATATCGTTATTGGCGTAGCGATAACGCTTAGCTTTACACAGGCGCACACCGTCAATGATACTGGCGTGGTTTAACGCATCAGAAATAATGGCATCTTCAGGGCCCAATAGCGTTTCAAATAAACCGCCATTCGCGTCGAAGCACGATGGGTACAAAATGGTGTCTTCTGTACCGAGGAAGTCGCTGATAGAGGCTTCCAGCTGCTTGTGAATGTCTTGTGTACCGCAAATGAATCGTACAGATGCTACACCAAAACCATGGCTATCCAGGCCTTTCTTTGCTGCTTCAATCAAGCTTTCATTGTTTGCAAGACCAAGGTAGTTGTTGGCACAAAAGTTAATTACGTGCTCGCCGTTAGCAACACCGATATCCGCTTGTTGTTGCGACGTGATAACACGCTCTTTTTTGTACAAACCATCTTCTTTCGTGGCTTCAATTTGCGATTGCAAATGAGAAGTAAATGCCGCAGACATGCCATTCTCCGAGTGTAGGTATATTAAAACCGTTAGTGTAATGAAAGCGCGGTAAAGGGTACACACCCTTGCGCTGTATTTAATGGGTTTGTCGACTAAGTTTGTAAATTATTCAGCACACTACATTGATGAAGCGTGCACCTTTTGAAACGGTAAAGTCGCCCTAGGCGGATTCTTTCCAAAAACCAAACTCTACTTTGTCGCTTAACACGTCCCAAATGTTAACCTCAGGAATAGGTCTGCTGATAAGGTAGCCTTGACCCAGGTTGCAGTCGAAATGACACAGCAACTCGTACTGTTCACTGGTTTCAATTCCTTCTGCCACCACTTGCATTCCCATGTTGCGCACCATAGAAATCGTAGAGTGAACAATGTTTCTATCGTCAGCACTGCTGGCGATATTTGCCACAAACGAGCGGTCAATTTTGATGTAGTCGGCGGGTAACGATTTAAGATAACTCAACGACGAATAGCCCGTGCCGAAATCGTCGATAGCCAGCATGCACCCCATGTCGCGAATATTTTGCATGATGGTAGTTGCACGCTTGATGTCTGATACCAATACCGTTTCGGTTAACTCTAAGCAAACTTGGTCGGGCGCTATGTCATTTTTGATAATTTGCTGCTGCAAGAATTCAGGCAAACTCGGGTCTAAGAACTGACCCGCTGACAAATTAATCGCCATCTTCACGTCGGGGTAGCCGCTATTTTTAAGCTCTCTGATTAAATAAGTTGAGCGCGTAATTACCCAGTAATCAAGCTCAAGCATGAATGACGTGTTTTCAAGAAGCGGTATAAAATCGGCCGGGGAAATATTGCCCTTTTTAGGGTGATGCCAACGCAATAGCGCTTCAAAGCCCACCAGCCTTCCCGTGTGCATCTCAATTTGGGGCTGAAGCGCTAAGCTAAACTGATTGTCTCTAAGGGCTTCACGCGCCTCTGACTCTAGCTCAACCTTCTGCATTACTTTAAGGTTCATGGTAGCGTCATACACGCGATACTCCGCCCCTTTTTTGGCTTTGGCTTCGTACATCGCAATATCAGCATGACGCAGCAGTTCTACTGGCGTGGCGCGAGAGTGGTTGGTAATAGCAATACCGATACTAATAGAAACGTAAAAGGTTACGCCATCTACAATGATTGGCTCTTTAAACTCTTCTATCAGCTTTTTGGCTACCGTATCTACGTGCTTTTTGCTTTCGATATTTGAAAGTAAAATAACAAACTCATCACCGCCAAATCGAGATGCAATATCCGACTCTCTGATCGGCTTAGAAATACGCATAGCAGCAGCTTTTAAGAGCTTATCACCGACGTCATGACCGTGACTGTCGTTAACCTTTTTAAAGTCATCAAGGTCCATGAACATCAGTGCCACTAACCTATCGTCGCGAATTGAACTAGCTAGCTGCTTTTCTATTTGAAACGTCAGCATATTACGGTTGGGAAGTCCGGTTAACACATCGAACATCGCCATTTTTTCAAGCTTTGCTGTGTTAATAGCCATTTGTCCGTCAAAGCTTTCTAGCTGGCGCGCCAGATTATTTGCCGCGTCTTCAACAACGTCCAATTCATCTGTGAATTTGAAAATAGGCGACTTCCTTCGTTTAGCTGCTATGGTGTAAAACTCGCTAAACTTGTGTTCGGCCAGCATAGGCAAACGTTCGCTTACATCTAACAAGCGTATTCTGTATTGATTTAGGAAAAGGTAAAGCAGCGAAGAGAAAATAAAAAATAGCGCAACAGCGCTAGAAATAACTATGTACTGGTATTGTTCGTTTTGACGTACCATGGCCGACACGTCTTGCACAATGAGCAAGTAAGGATGATCACCTGATGCGTGATTAAAAGGCAGTAAACTAACCAGCAACTGCTGATTTTCCAGCGCAACGTTCATGCCTCTAATAACTAAATCGTCAATTCGCCAATTATCGGGTAACGCATCAAATAGAGATTGAAAGTATTGTCGATTAGCCGCAGACACTTGGCTTGCCACCCTTAATTCTGACAACTCAGATGAGGTTTCTTTGTGCTGGACGACAGCAACTTTGTGCACATCGGTAGCGCGACTAAACAGGTATAGCAGTTCTCTCATCGACGTGGACACAACGATGACAGGCAAGGTTTCACCGTTTGCCATAATTGGAATTGAAATGTAGTGTGTGCATACCGAGTCACAGGACAATAGTGAGCGGCTTTCAAACGACGCCCGAGTGGTATTCACTAGCTTTTCAATGGTTTTATTTACTGGCTGTATCGGGTTACCAACAACACCGTGTTCGTCAAACAAGTACAGCGATTCAACTTGAAAGTTAAGGGTCAGGTATTCACTAAGACCGCTAAGCGTTTGTTGTAGCGATTCAAGGCTATCTGCGTTGCCTCCACTCTTATGGCTGATGATATCAATAAGCGTGATCATTCTGCCGTGCAGAATGTCTTCAAAAAGCTGAACCCGTCGTTGATTACTGACTTGGTTTTCCCGTTGCTGGAGCAGAATTCGAGCGTCAGACTCCTGAATAAGAACCGTTGATATAACCACAGCCACAGTTAATACCATAGCCAACAAAATTGTGATGGTTTTAGTGGTGAAAGATACCTGAACCTTCATCTAATGCCCTTAAAACCAATACATCAATTGCACTGACCACATTTCCCAATGCTTATCGGCATGAGACGCTACATCTAAGTTCAGTAAGCTCACTACCCTTGTCGCACCTTCAACCCAATGATACTCACCTTGAAGTCGCCACTTCGGTGCAATGTCCCAACGCAAGCCTAGGGTATATGTATCTTGGTAGCCAAAGTAGGCGGGGATCACGCCGCCTGTCATAGCCTCTAACTGCCTTCCGTCTCGATCTGACCTGTCGTTAATGTATGTGTCGTAGCCAATAAGACCACTTACATTGTTATTAAACAAATACCTAAACTGAACAAAACCGCCTTCGCCCGTGCGTTTAAAAGCAAAACCAGGGAAGAATAGCCCTTTGCTATCCTGGACTTCTCGAATTAGCTCAGCCGACACTTCCCAGTTTTCTGCAAAGTATTGCGCAGACAACATAATACGTTCTATGTCTGCATTACCTGCAATACGGTTGTCATTCTGAGAAGGTGTGTATCTGAAATCAGAATTCAACCAACTGGCACCTAGTTTCCATGTCATGGTAGCCGGTTGCCAGAATACGCTGGCTTGATGAACAAAGTCTTGCTTGATGTTGCCTTTTGCTTCGTCACCGAGTAAAAAATCTCGCTGGGAGTCGTTAATATTAGAGCGACCGTAACTCCAGTTTAGTTCCCAGATATTCTGAGCACCATAGTGTGAGAAACTGGTTTGGATACCGTTGCTTCCTAAAGCAACGTCGCGAAACCCGTCAAAGTACACAGACTGGGGAAGAACAGACGTGTAACGTGTTTGTGGCACATCTCTGGTCACTGAGTACAGCCAGTGGCGGTTTTTGAAGCGACCAATGTGGACTTGTCCTTGCCATTTACCGGGCAAGTCAGGCAATTTCCAGTCAATAAACAAATAATCTAAACGAGCGCCCTGCTCAAAACGATTCCCGCCGTCTAAATAATTAATTTGCCCGGCAACAGAGATGTTTTCCGCTATTCGATAGTAACCATTTAGCCCAACTTCGGTGAGCTCACCTGTTATTGCGTTATCGTCAGTTATAAAGTTACTTCCATGTGACTGAGTTACACCTTGAGAGACATAACCGTGCCACGAAAAATCTCCCTGTGAAGCAAGGACAGGCATGCTTATCATGCCAAACGCGAGAGCGATGTATTTATTCATTCTGTTCCTACCTCTACGCGTCTTAATTTCACAATTTCGGTATGTTCAACATAGCCGATAGCGCCTGTGGTACTTTCTAACGCCTCTATCAACGCTTGGTAAGACGTGACCCTAACGGGTGTAACGCCCTGCCCAGAATAGGTGATTTGATCCCATAAGCGAGATAATTGATAAGGGAACATCTGAAGTACTTCACGACAAAACTGCTTGTGGAGCTCATCGTTATCTTGCAATACAAATACCGTGATTTTAGTACCATCGCTCCAATATTGACGATGGCCGGTAAATATCTGGCGAAGCTCAGAGCGGTTTAGCTCTGAAACCATGACACTCTCATTAACCATGACGTTTAGTTCTGCTGCGTGTGCGGCAGGCACGCCTGAAAACAGTGCAATATTCAGTAATAGCACCAGTCTAAATTGAGTATAAGCAAGAACAGTGGATAGCCATCGCAAAGCGGGCTTTTTCATTCAGTAACGACTCCCTGTTATTTCAAAGGAACACTTCGCAACGCTAAGTGTAGATAATAGTTGATAGTTTTACCTTACAATTAAGTAAATTAAGCGACAATTAGCTTGTGATGGTGCCCTGGTCTATCAACAGTATTTTTTCCTATTGTTCGTATCTTTTGGCATGCGCTAGGTGAAGCCTATTTGCTCGAGTATTACCTATTCGCGCCAAATAAATGCTTATTTTTCAGATAGAACTCTCCGGGCCGCCGCAATTTAACATGCTCATTCCAAAATGATGAATATGGTCAACGATACTCGCGTATGAGCATAACGACTTAGGTTTTTATACTTAAGACGTTGAATTAGATTCATTATTTCAACAAATAATCTTAGTACGTAAAAACTATGAGCGCGTAAACAGACTTTTTTACCTCTGAAACGCGGTCGTTGCTGAAAAACCAAAATAAATCATTAGAATAAAGAATTTACCATAAGTTGTGGGCGACATGGCGACAATACGACGAGACATAGGTGCTGGGCACCACTTTATTTTCGACGACACTTTAGTCAGTCACCCCAACGCGGAGATGTTTACCCCCGACTTTTGGCAGCTTCAAGACAAAATAACAGGTCAAGCCAAGGGACGTGGTACAACCATTTTCATTGAGCATGAGGGTCAGCGCTGGGTTTTACGCCATTTCAAACGTGGAGGCCTGGTGGGCAAAGTGCTGAGCGACCAATATCTGTTTATTGGGGTTGAGCGTTCTCGTCCGTTTGAAGAATTCAGGCTGCTCGAATATATGCGAACACAAGGTCTTCTTGTGCCTGTTCCTGTTGCGGCGCGTATACACCGCCGAGGCCTGATTTACCGCGGCGATTTAATTACTTTAAGTATTCCAAATAGCAAAGATTTACACCACGCACTGTGCGACAAACCACTGGATAAAGATGAGTGGTATGAGGTTGGCCGAGCGCTGGCAGCTATGCACAATTGTCAGGTGTACCATCATGATGCCAACGTTCGAAACATCATGATTGATAGCGATAAGCAAATATGGCTTATTGATTTCGATCGCTGCGAGCAGCGTCAAGGTAACAGCTGGAAACAAGGTAATTTAGACCGTCTGCTGCGCTCTTTACATAAAGAGAAAGCGAAGAACCCTGTCTTTCACTGGCAAGAGTGCGACTGGTCAGCGTGTATGAATGGTTACCGCGAGGCAGTGAAGTAATAAAAGCACATATGGTAAGCGGATTGGTATAAGCTAATAATGTGTTACATTAGCCACGTTGAACACATAAACCCTCTACAACGAAAAGATTCGACTTTATGCACACTAGAGCACTTTACCCTGGTACTTTCGACCCGATCACTAACGGTCATGCCGACCTTATTGAACGCGCATCTCAGTTATTTTCTCATGTGATTGTAGCGATTGCTTCTAACCCAAGTAAAAAGCCACTGTTTACGTTAGAAGAGCGCGTAGAAATGATAAAAAAAGTCACTGCTGACTTACCAAATGTTGAGGTAGTGGGGTTTACTGGTTTATTGGCTGATTTTGCTGACGAACAAAATGCCACGATTCTCATTCGTGGTTTACGCGCAGTTTCTGATTTCGAATACGAGTTTCAACTCGCAAATATGAATCGCCGTTTAAACCCAAAGCTAGAAAGTGTTTTTCTTACTCCTGCTGAAGAGAATTCTTTTATCTCTTCCACCCTAGTAAAAGAAGTCGCTCTTCACCGCGGTGCAGTGAGTGGCTTTTGCCACCCAGTAGTTGAGAAAGCTTTAAAGGACCGGCTGAGCAAGAAAGGTTAAGCACCAATAGTAAGTATATTAGCGTTGGCAGTGAGTACAGAAAAAGGTATTTCGCTGCCCAATAATCTTACTTTCGATGGCTTTTCCACACACTTCACAAGGCTCACCTTTTCTCCCATACACATTCAAGTGCTGTGCAAAATACCCAGGCTTACCGTCGGTTTGCGCAAAGTCTTTTAATGTTGTGCCGCCTTGTTCAATGGCTTTGGCCAATACTTGCTTAATGGTTGCAGTTAGCGACTGATAGCGGGCAGCGCTAATGTTTCCTGCCGCTCTTCGCGGATCTATACCAGCTAAAAACAGTGCTTCGTTCGCGTAGATGTTTCCTACACCTACCACAATGGCGTTATCCATGATGAAGTTTTTGACGGGGCCTTTTCTATTGCGCGATAGTTTAAATAAACGCTTATCGTCAAAGTCGTCTGTAAGCGGCTCTGGGCCCAAGTTATCAAGCATGGCTATTTGCATATCAGGGGCCTGAAATAACACTGCACCAAAGCGCCTTGGGTCGTTGAAACGTAAGCACTTACCTGTGTTTAAAACAATGTCTACGTGGTCATGCTTAATAATTGGTGTCGACGCATCGATAACGCGTAATTTACCCGACATACCTAAATGTAAAATTAACGTGCCTTTAGCTGTTTCAATAAGTAGATATTTAGCGCGGCGTTTTACAGCAATAACGCTCTGCCCTTCAACGTTCGCTACCTCTTGTGGAATGGGCCAGCGCATTCTTCGCTCTCGCACCACCACCTGCGTAATGGTATTGCCAATAAGGTGTGGAGAAACGCCCAAACGGCTTACTTCAACTTCTGGTAGTTCAGGCATTTACAGTATCCAAGGTAAAAGATTATCAAGTTCGGTGTTGGTTAATGTGTACCAATTATTTTCAAATTTGATCACAACAGGTGATGTATTCGGATAGATGGCGTAAACATTGCCGTTATTATTGCCTGCGAGCCATACTACGACGATGTAAGGCTGTACGTTGGTAATCGCTTCGGGTACGTCAGTGGCCGGCTCAAGCCTTGCCCGTTGCCAATGGGAAAACTGAACATCCGGCTTGATGGCGAGGACTGTATTTTGACCTGACTGGCGCCACTGCTGCCCAACTCGCTCTAAGCTATGGCCATCGTGCTCTATTTTTAACACATAAGCGTCTTCAGGTAGCAGGCTGCGAGATTGAACAACGTCCTTCTTAGGTACAAGACTGTCTAAGTTGAACAATGCAATCATGATAAGCATGGCAATAATGACCACGTTATTCATTGCTCGCTGAGAAATTCTAGCCACCTGACTTTCCGTTAAATATGAGTCCTGAAATTAGGAATATAGTAATACCTAGCCAATATATAAGCTAATTCAATTCAAAGAAAACCTAGGACCTGCTGGAAAAAAGTAAGTGGGAGAAAGCAGTGATCGCAAGACAAACACAAGGGATCGTGGTTCGTCGAATATGGGATCCGGTGGGATCGTGACGTGATGAAGTAGAAATATTTTCTTCAAAAAGCAAAAAACCCAGCAAGGGCTGGGTTTTCGTGGAGACAAAAGCAAGCTAATTACTTGATTTTGGCCTCTTTGAACATAACGTGCTTACGCACAACGGGATCATACTTTTTGATCTCCATTTTGCCAGGCATGTTACGCTTGTTTTTATCAGTAGTGTAGAAGAAACCTGTACCTGCTGAAGAAACTAGTTTAATTTTATCACGCATTGTCGGCTTCCTTAGATTTTCTCACCACGGGTACGGATGTCAGTTAGTACTGAATCAATACCTTTCTTGTCGATGATACGCATGCCTTTTGCAGACAAACGTAGTTTTACAAAACGGTTTTCGCTCTCAACCCAAAAACGGTGTGTTTGAAGGTTTGGCAAAAAGCGACGACGAGTCGCATTTCTTGCGTGTGAACGGTTATTACCAACCGTTGGACGCTTACCTGTTACTTGGCATACTCTTGACATTGTATTTGTCTCCAGAACAACGATAACTGTCGCGTCAGTTAATCCCAAGCGCTCAAACAGTGGTTGGGTCAAATGACGTATTACTATAAATTAGAGGGCGCATTTTATACAGCAAAGGCAGGATCATTTCAATAAGAAAGTACAAAAAGGTTACTTTTTGGCTTTTTTTTGCTCGAAAAACTACCAGCTCTCATTTTTCACGGCCCGTATTGTACTTTTCCCTAAGCGGTTAGGCTATGAATAAATACGCAATCTACGCTTTAATTTTATATTCGCATTGCAGCATCTAAGATATCCGCACGCGAATAAACGCCACGCGAACGCGGCGTATTTCTATTTAATCAAAAAATGGTGACCTTATTTCAGTCATGTCAATCAAACGAGTTGGTCGACGCAGCATTTGACCGCCATCACGAGAAATTGGCACCCATGGGAATAATCCGCGACCTTTGGTAGGTTCTAACAAGAACAGATCTGTAGGTATGGAAATGTAGAAGCCTTTGGTGAAGCTTCCCTCGCCGTATTCTTCTGACGATACATCAGTGAATGCCGCATATGCACCAACAATGATACCGCTATCGAAACGCTTCGCATAATCGATATTCACGCCTTTATCTTTGGCTAAGAATTGTCCAGCACTTACGGTAATTTGCGTGTCGTCTAAGAATTCTGGCTGCCAATAGACACTAGCGTGTCCAGTGACCGCTGTGTAGTCTTCCAAACCTGTTTGACTGTAAGGATCGCGCTGTTTTACGTAAGCGATATCAAGTCCGTAAGCCAAGTTACTATCAACGGGACGATACAGTATTTCACCGCCTACACCAGCAAACATGGTTTCTAGATAACCCGCGTACGCTTGAGCATAGAGGTCTTCTGCAATGGTGTCTTTGTAATGTAAGAATGTTGTATCTAGCCATACATCGTTTGCTGACACATATTCACGAACTCGAGTACGCACGCGAGGTAGCGACACTTCTTCGTTATCTACCAAGTAGTTAAACTTGTCGAAGTTATCTAGAAGCGTAACCCTGGCACTGCTCATGATTGCAAAGTTTTCGTTAAAAGCATAACCGCCGTTTAGCAATAATCCGGTTTGATACAGATAGAAATCTTCTGGGTTACCGAATGATTGGGTAAAGAAGAAATCTGCGCTGTAGTAGAAGCCAGATGTATTGGCAGGATCATAGGCGTCGAGCACTTCTTTTGAGGGTGATGTTCTGACGTAGGTTTCAGTGATATCTGCGTCAACAGATTCGTAACGCGCTGCAGCAATAAAGGCCTCGGCATCCACCTGCGTGTCTACTAAAGGAAGACCTGCGCGATTGTCTACTACATGATAGGTTTTTACGGAATCTGGAAGCTCTGAGGCCGCCACGCGACCAATTCGCTCAATGGCTTCATCCTGGTCACGATAGGCAACCTGTGTACCGTAAAACGTAGCGCTGTCCTCTTTAATTTCAGCATCAGACAGTACAAAGCCCCCCGACCGGTAAAGGTCATTGTAAAGACGGGATTTATCAACATCTTTCACGTCTTGTGGCACCTTTCTACCCATCAGGTTCTTAGGTGGTTCATCGAACTTTATTTGCGAAGCCGTATTCATATTAAAGCGATAAGTAACGCCGAAACCAACAGTATTACCTCGTTGATAGTTCAACGTGAAATCGAAGTCTTTATAACGATACACTGCACCAACATTCCAACGAGAATCTTGCTCTAGCTGTCCAGCTCTGTCACGAGAATAATCATTCCCTTCGAACTCAAGCTTTAGCGTTAGCGGCTCCCATGGTGTTTGGTATTCCACACCACCGAAAAATGCGGTTGTTCCTTTAAAAAACTGGTCGTAGTCTACCTTACCACCGCGACCAGAGAAGCCCCCTGGGCGTTCACAGAAGCTGTCTTTAAGCTCGCAAAACGGGTTGCTGATGTCATCGGCTGTACCGAGATATCCCCAGCCTAAGCCAAGGTGAAAGTCGAATGGACCGATAGATTTACTGGCGTTGACGTATTCACTTTCAAAAAAGCCTGTTCCACCAAAGTCTCTGAAGCCGACACTGATATCTGGCAGATAGTAGCTTTCTTTCCATAATCTGAATTTAACGTCTAAGCCTTTATCTTTCAGCGTTTGATCACCACTGAATGATTCAACTTGACTGTAAAGTCTTGTGCGCACGTCAGTATAACGGGCTGTTGCTTCCATCCAATCATAAAGCTGAATGTTAACAGACCAGAAGCGATATTCGCCGTTGTCGGTATAGTTAATGGCCATTCCACCTTCGTCTCGCATACGAGCCGTTGGTGTTTGAATAAGACCATTTCCGCCCTGCACCATCTGCGAAGGAGTAACGCGAACTTGAGTATCAGCAAAAGCGGTAGAAGAAAGCGCGCTGCCAATTACAAGCGCGAGTGTTTTTTTCTTAGAAAGTAGTGGCGCACTCATTGAGGTAAAACCCTATGTACTGCTAAAGCGGCTACGCGCTCATTTAATTGCTTAAGTTTATTGCTAAAGAGTTCTGATGAGATAGGAACATAGACTTGGCTGCCCGGCATAAGCTGCCCAAAATCTAAATTCCAATAAGCAATACCCTTTTCTTCAATATTTCCCATTGGATCAATTACGTAGACATGACTTCTGTCGGCATCAACCGCTTTTTTCACCGTTTGAACAGCCGTATAAACCGACGTATCGCTTTGATGCTTGTACGCACCAGGCTTTACAACAGCGCCAGAGAAATGCACAACGTCAGGTCTTCCATTTAGTCGAATCCAGTATTTACCTGGCTGAAACATAGGGTTGTCTTCAAAAAACAACCTCGCTCGATTGTAGGAAATTGGCATGTCTATGCGTGTAGACACCGTCCATGAGCTTACCTGATCATAGAGATTTTGAAGGGCTTTATGTGTTTCAGAATCGGCATCAAATTGATTGAGCAGTCCGCTAATTTGAGATAGCGCTATCTCTTTCTCTTCTTCAGCTTTAGGATTAGCTAAATCAAAGGCTGAAGCTGAAGGCCAGTACCAATCACCATTATCAGCGACAATGGACAGTACGCTTGATAGTCGTATCGGCCTGTCGAACTGATAGGTTTGCTTGTTTATCATGACACTAACAAGGTTATCATTTGCATATAACTTGGTAGCTGCAGTAAGGCCTAGGGCAATAAAAAGCGTATAGATATACTTCATTATTGCGTTGCTCCTTGTGTCTTCATCTCACGTACTACTCGGCTTAAATAAACCATATCGTAAACGTCTCCTTCAGGGCTGAACTGCTGCTTTGAGGCCAGAAGTTCCTTCGAGTATTTGTGCAAGAAATACGTGTTTTCCCACGACAACCCTACGTCGATAAATGGCGTGTATTCAGAAAACTCTACGGTTTCGATAACCTTAATTACCGGAACAGAAAAACCTAAATATTCGCGAGTTTCTTCCCCTTCTATTCGCCAAGATGAGTCAACCGGCACACCGTAACCTATGGAAGCAATATCAACTTTGCGTTTCCAATTGAATGGCAGAACATTGTTGGTGGCAAGCGGGTTGTGCTGAAGATTTCCCGTGTAGTATAGGTCGTGATCCAAACCTTCAGTTTTAACGATAATGCCATGGTGCATGGTGAAGATGACTTTATCACCAGATACCCACCGGTACTTTTCACCATCGATATACGCAAGGGCAAGCGAGGCTGCATCTCTTCCGCCCGCTTTAATTTGCATAAGATCAGCTTTACTAGCAGCAATCTCTTCAACGGTATAACTAACTGTTCTATCTTTTAGCGCGAGCTTCAGCGTGTTGTAATACGCTAGTGACGTGGTGGAACATCCGGAAAGAAAAAGGCAAACAACACCCGAAAGGGCAAATAAAGTGTGTAGTTTCATTAAAATGCGCCGACAAAAACTAAAAACAAATGAACTTTGCTATAAAAATAAAAAAAGCCGCTAAAAAAAGCGGCTTTTTCGAATACTCTTAAATTTACTGTACGGTCGGTGCGTAAGTAAATGTAACAGGTACGGTGATGGTTTTTGTTACAGAACCAGAGGTAGTTACAGTAACAGTTTCGGTTGTACCTACGCACACACCATCAACGATTTGGTCGTCACCTTCACAAGTAGGTTGACCTGGAGTAGTGCCGCCATTTCCTGGTGCATCAGCAGAGTTGTTGTTTACAACACCCGCAACGATACCCGCAACAACAACACCAGACGCGATCACACCGCCGCTTACGCCGCCGATGCCAGTAGTACCACTACCACCTTCACCTTCTTGTGCGTTAACGCCTGCAACCATAGTTGCAGCTGCAAATAATGCAATGATTGACTTCTTCATAACAGTCCTTTAATAAAATAACCCACTAAATCCTATGCTAAATCATTTTCAACCATTTGACTAGATTATAATCGACAAATGACTTAGATTTCTTATCTTAACAAGCCTCGCTGTGCGAATGAAACAGTTTCTTTATCACCAACCACAAAATGATCTAAAACTGGCACATCGATCGACGCCATTGCGCTTTTGATCTCTGCGGTTAATCTTATATCCGCATGACTAGGCTCAGCAACGCCTGAAGGATGATTATGAACCAAAATGATCGCGGCTGCATTATCGATCATTACTTGTTTGATCAATTCTCTTGGATAGACCGCTGCACTGTTGATCGTACCGTTAAACATAGTGCGAAAAGCAATAAGCTGATGTTGGCTATCAAGCATTAAAAGCGCGAACTTCTCACGTTCACAGTCTCTTAGCTTTGCCTGTAGATAACGTTTAGTATCATCTACATTATTAAAAACGTCCTGACGCTTCAGCTTTATTTCCAAATTGCGTTTAAATATTTCAAAGCCCGCCTGAAACTGCGCATACTTGCACGGTCCAACTCCCGTTATTTTGGCAAACCGTTCTTTCGTTGCTGTTACCACACCCCGTAAGCAGCCTAGCTCGTTGAGAAGTTCATGTGCTACAGACACAGCGCTTTTTCCTTTCACACCTTTTCCCAGCAAGACAGCGATGAGTTCAGCATCACTTAAGCTTTCAGCCCCGTGCTGCAATAATTTTTCTCTTGGCCTTTCATTCTTTGGCCATACTTTTATCGACATTCATCTAGCCCGACTATTCTATAAAAGGTTGTTTATAGATGAATGGTGACAAAGAAACGACTGTATAAAAGGCGGGTTTATTATTGATTTTTGACACCTGTAGGCACTGTTTACATGCCACTGTCGAAACAAGACCTACTTTCGTTCAGCTATCCGATTTTTTGTCACCATGGTAGGCTAACGCTAATTTCGAGATTTTGTGTTCTTCTATGTCTATTGCTAATAAAAATATTTTGCTAGGTGTTACCGGCGGGATTGCCGCTTATAAAGCACCTGATCTTGTGCGCAAGCTTACTGCGTTAGGCGCAAACGTGCGTGTGGTTCTAACAGACTCTGCCGCAGAGTTCGTTAGTTCATTATCACTTCAGGCTGTGTCAGGAAACCCTGTGCATCGCCAGCTGCTTGACCCTGCTGCTGAAGCCGCGATGGGACATATTGAATTGGCAAAGTGGGCTGATATCTTACTTGTTGCCCCCGCAACCGCAAACACCATCGCTAAGCTTGCTCACGGTATGGCAGACGACTTGCTGACTACACTGTACCTTGCAACAACAGCGAAACTCTTTATTGCTCCTGCCATGAATCAACAAATGTGGAAAGCGGTAGCAACAAAGCGCAACATCGATATTTTAAAAGAGCACGGCGTAACCTTTATTGGCCCGGCAAGTGGTGAACAAGCCTGTGGCGATGTGGGTTCAGGTCGAATGGTTGAGCCTGTTGATATTGCCAATGTAATAAATGACGCAGAGAGAGACGCTTTATCCCTTTCTTCGTCGCTAAAGGCGTTATCGGGAAAGAATATTACGATAACAGCGGGACCAACCAGAGAACCTTTGGACCCTGTACGATATATTTCAAATCACAGCTCAGGAAAGATGGGGTTTGCCATCGCTCAGGCAGCAGCACTCGCGGGGGCAAATGTAACCTTAGTGGCAGGACCTGTGTCGCTTGAAACGCCCGAACGCTGTGACCGTATTAATGTCACTACCGCAGAGGAAATGCTTAATACTTGTCAAACACTTAAAGCCTCCACAGATATATTTATTAGTACGGCTGCTGTAGCAGATTACAAGGCCGTGAGCGTTGCCGACAATAAAATTAAGAAAACTGGTGATGAGTTAACACTTACTTTTGTTAAAAACCCTGATATTCTAGCAACCATATCCACCAGCCAAGACAGACCATTTTGTGTGGGCTTTGCGGCCGAAAGCCAAAATGTAGAAGATTATGCACGCTCGAAGCTAGCCAAAAAGAAGCTAGACATGATTGCAGCTAACGATATTACTGCCGAGGGTCTGGGGTTTAACAGTGATAAAAATGCACTGCACGTAATATGGCAAGATGGTGATAAACGATTACCTGCAACCAGTAAAAACGAGTTAGCGGGTCAATTACTTGCACTTGTTGCAGAGCGCTACGCTTTAAACAATAAAAACTAACAGATGCTTATTAAGTGTCGATAATAAAAACGATAAATATAAACGCTTTGATGTAAGCCAACTTAACATGGAGCCCGAGTTGCTATAACTCGGTAGCGGAGGAAATACTTTCGTCATGCCTGCTGTCAAAAAAACAAATCGCAGAGCTCAAATTCTGCAAGCACTTGCTGGAATGTTAGAAACCAGCCCAGGTCAACGTATCACTACTGCTAAATTAGCGGAAAAAGTGGGAGTGTCTGAAGCGGCACTTTACCGTCACTTTCCAAGTAAAGCGCGAATGTTTGAAGGGCTTATCGAGTTTATTGAAGAAACACTTTTCACGCGCATCAATAAGATTGTGAATGAAGAGAAAGACTCGCTTACGCGTTGTCAGCTTATTCTTCATCTTATTTTGGGCTTTGCTGAGAAGAACCCGGGTATTACTCGAATATTAAATGGTGATGCGTTAATGGGCGAACAAGACCGGTTGCGCGCGCGCATAGCAAAGCTTTTCGAGCGTTTAGAAACGCAGCTTAAACAAGTGCTAAGAGAGCGCAAGCTACGCGAAGGTAAAACCCTTTCTGCAGATGAAGCGATTATCGCCAACATGATGATTTGCTACACCGATGGCCGTATTAATGGCTTTATCCGCAGTGGATTTACGCGTAAGCCAACCGAGCAGTTCAATGAACAATGGGCTGCTTTCAAGCAAATGTTTGTTTAGAACCCAATTAAGTTACGACTAAGGCGCTTTCAAGCGCCTTTTTTATTGCTTGTTTCCCATTCTATATTGCATTGATACTTTTCAAAATTAATATGGAAAGTGCAATTAAATCAATAGCTGCCGAGCACAGCTCTCAGCGTTCCAACATGCACATAATTCATTACTTCACTTACTATTCGTAAGCTACAGGCACAAAAAAAGCAGCATAAAAATGCTGCTTTTTAACGTTTAATAAATATGGACTTACTTGCTAAACGTGTTTCCAAAGAAATCGCCATCGTTCCACTTAGGCTTGTTCTTTTGGTTTGCTAGTGTCCAACCAATTTGCGCGTTAACCTTGGTGAAAGTCTCTGCCGCATTCCAGTTGAATGGTTGGTTAATGTCGTCACTAGGCTTATGGTAGTGCGTAGATAAGAACTGACCAAACACCTTGCTGCCATCTACGTTAGGATCTTTAGACTTCAGACCCGGCACCATAAACACTGAAGGCACACCTTGCTTTACAAACGCATAGTGATCTGAGCGAGTGAATAACGCTTGCTCAGGCCATGGGTCAGGGCTTAGTTCAATGTTGGCATTCGCCGCCGCTTTTTCCACTGACTCTTGCAAATCACTGTGGTTCGCGCCAAACGCAATAACGTCTGCAAACTCGTAAGTCAAAATTGGCATATCTAGATTTACGTTCGCCACCATTGAAGTAACCGGTACAGTTGGATTACGAGCAAAATAGTCTGCACCTAGCAGGCCCTTCTCTTCACCCGTTACCGATACGAACAGAATTGAGCGCTTTGGCTTTTCTTCCATTTCGCTAAACAGGCGTGCAGTTTCTAACATCACTGACGTACCAGACGCATTGTCCATGGCACCATTGTTAATGTTGTCTTTCTTCACGGTCTTGGCAAAACCAATATGGTCAGAGTGAGCAGAGAAAACCACATACTCGTTTTTAAGCTCTGGGTCAGAACCTTCAAGTACACCCACAACATTTGGGCTAGTGATGGTGTCGTGTACGCTCGTCTTACTGATATCAACCACACCGTTTAACGCAAAGCCTTGTGGTACTTTGTCGGCTTCAAGCTGTGCATAAACGTCATCAAGACTCTTTTCTGCGCCTTCAAATAACTTACGCGCAGCGCCTTCACTCATGTAAGCGCCACCTTTAAGCTGAGAAAAGCTGTTTGCAGGCTGACCACTGTCGTCTAACCATGCCATACGCGGCGTATGGATGTAGTTCAAACGGCTTTGATAAGGGCGTACCTTTTCATTTTTAGGCGTTGTGATAGTGATCATGCCAATAGCGCCATTGTCTACCGCATACTTTTGCTTTTGATAGCCAGACGCAAAGTGAGCGCCCTCTTCTGATGGAAAGTCACTTGGCTTACCAGCAAGCGCTACAACAACCTTACCTTTTACATCTAAGTCTTTGTAATCGTTGTGAGATAGCTCGTCTGCCACAATGCCGTAGCCCACAAAGACCATTTCACCTTTTACATTAGCCTCGGTGCTAAGCAAGCTCGGGCTAGCTAGATATTCTTTCGGATAGTCAAAATCGACGGTTTCGCCGTTTTGCGTGAAAGTAAACTTGGGAGACTCTTGAACCAGATTCGCTTTGCGAAACGCTACGTTTTGCATGTAGCCGTCTGTACCCGCTGGCTTCAAACCATATTTAGCAAATTCGGTCGCAATATATAGCGCCGCAATTTCATGGCCACGAGAGCCCGTGTCACGACCTTCAAGCAAATCATCTGCTAGGAAAAACAGGTGCGATTTGATTCGCTGTGTATCAGGGTTAAAAGCATTGTCTGTCGATGCGTGGTTATGGGCAGTAGCAGCAAAGGTCATTGCTGTCATTGCACTACCTATAAGGAGTTTTTTTATCATTCTAATTTCACCATATAACTAAGTGTGCATCATGGTAACGCAGTTAATAGGCGGAATACCATTAAACTGCTTATGTTTACCATGTGTTTCCTACCGTTGCTCGCATTTTATGAGCAAGGTAAAATTGTCAGTCGCATGCCGGCTCCGTTTCCGGATATTGTTATGTTTTTTTAGTGAAGAGCAGCATCTATGTCGAAAGACGATATTCTTTACCGCGTTCAGTTCATCAGCAATGGAGAACGTTACGAACTTTACGTTAGAACCCTTACTCAGGGCGCTTTGTTTGGCTTTATCGAGATAGGTGACTTTGTGTGGGACACCCACACAAGTGTTGTTGTAGACCCTAGCCATGAAAGGTTAAAAGCCGAATTTTCTGAAGTAACAAAAACTTATGTTCCGATGCACAACATTTTGCGCATTGACGCTGTAAATAAAAAAGGTTCGGCCAAAATTACTAAATTAGAAAATAAATCTGATAAAGTAACTGCTTTCCCTAGTCCAATATATACACCAACGAAAGAGTAACCGCCGGGTCATTCCGGTGAAGGTTGCCGGAGACCCTTATGTATCGCTATGTTTTAGCAGCATTATTATTTATTTGCAGCGTTAGCTCATCTGCAAAGGACCTTAACGATGAAAGCTTGTATCAACTACTTGATGACATTTGGCAATACGAGCTTTCGGTTTCCCCACTTCTAGCTTCTCGCGAAGGCGATGCTTCACTTGCCCACGTATTACCGGATATTTCTCCCAAGGCTCTGAAAGCACAAGATGAACAATGGCGTGCTTTTCAAAAGGCCTTAAGCCAGTATAAAAAAGAAGATATCTCTACTGATGCCTATATTGCCTTGCTGATGCAACAATATCGTTTGGCTAACTATGTGGACGAGTATACGTACCGCGCGCATTTAGTACCGATCAATTCAGAATATGGCTTTCACGGTGCAATGGCCTCGCTTCCTAATTTATCCACCTTTAAGCGCGTAGAAGATTATCAGGCCTACATTAGCCGCCTAAACGCGCTGAAACCTTATTTTGACCAACAAATTGCGTATATGAAACAAGCGCTAAAAGAAGGCTACACGCAGCCTAAAGTAGTGTTAAAAGGGTTTGAGAACTCGGTAGCGTCGTACATTGTTGAAAAGGCTGAGGACAGTGGTTTTTATTCTCCATTTACCCGCTTTCCAGAGTACTTTACTGCCGAGCAGAAATCAGCGCTAACGGAACAAGGCAAGGCTGCTATAAACAGCAGCGTGTTGCCTGCGTATCAAATGTTCTACGACTTCATGGTAGATGAATACATTCCTAATGCCCGTGAAGATATTGCCGCGAATAACTGGCCTGATGGCGTTGCGTATTACGCCAATAGAGCCAAGCATTACACCACCACGGATATGACGCCTCAGGAAATCCATGATTTAGGGTTGTCTGAAGTAAAACGCATTCGCGCGCAAATGCGGCAAATTGTGGATGAGCTTGGCTTTGATGGCGACATTAACGACTTCATTGCGTTTTTACGCGAAGACCTGCAATTCTATGCCACCAGCGCTGAAGATTTACTAAAAGAGGCGTCGTTCATTGCAAAGAAAATGGACGCAAAGCTTCCTTCGCTCTTTGAGTATCTGCCAAGAACGCCTTACGGTGTAGCGCCTGTACCAGACGCTATCGCGCCCAAATATACAACGGGCCGTTACATTCATCCTAGCCGCGATGATCAGCCAGGATATTACTGGGTAAACACGTATGCCCTCGATAAGCGCCCTTTGTATGCATTGCCTGCACTGACCTTGCACGAAGCAGTGCCTGGCCACCATCTTCAAATATCGTTGGCAGCAGAGCTTGAAGACTTACCTATGGTACGTCGTAACACCTATATTTCAGCGTTTGGTGAAGGCTGGGGTCTGTACTCTGAGTTTTTAGGTATTGAAGCAGGTATTTACGAAACGCCGTACGACAACTTCGGTCGCTTAAGCTACGAAATGTGGCGTGCGTGTCGCTTGGTTGTGGATACCGGTATGCACACGATGGGCTGGAGTCGTCAACAAGCGGTTGATTATATGATGGAAAACACCGCGCTTTCAGAACACAACGTAAATACTGAAATAGACCGCTATATCTCTTGGCCAGCGCAAGCCTTGTCTTACAAGATTGGTGAAATCAAAATTAAAGGCCTTCGCAAGAAGGCAGAGAAAGCATTAGGCGAGCGTTTTGATGTGCGTAAATTCCACCGCGCCGTGTTAGAAAACGGCTCAGTTCCATTGTTTATCTTGGAGCAAAACATCAATACGTTTATAGAAGAACAAAAGGCACAATAGACATGATCGTTGCATTTGGTGTTATTGGATTACTTATCCTGTTTTTAATTTACTTTGTGCTGCGAGCGCAGAATTTACAGAAAGAGCTGGCGCTATTGCGCCACTCGAATAAACAGACCAACAACAAGGTTACGTATGCTTATCGCAACCTTGTTCTTGTTACAGATGCGTTAGAGAAAAATCTTACTGCGCGTATTGAAAGTGCCTATAAAAGCCGCCTTATCGACCAAACTCAATACAATGCGCTGCACCCGCTTATGCGCAACTTTTCGACTATCGTCATGGCCTGTTGTGAGAAAGGCATGTCATTTGAGGAGTCACTGAATAAGGTGCTGCTTAATGAAGAAGTGACGCTTGAGGAAATTCGTGAGGTGGTAAAGGCTCTACCTAGCAACGTTCGCATGGTGTGGGCAAAAAATACCGCAGACGGATTTATTGCTTTTTGCCAAACCGTTACAGCAACAGTAAGCGGCACGACTGCAAAGGCTCAAAAAGAACCATCTGAAGAGTAACATTTTACTCTGTGTCCCTCGTTAGCGCTTATACAGCGCTAACTTTATGACAGGGTCGCCCGCTTTGCTATGCAGTAAGCTCAGCGCCCCTGGCCCCCCTAAGCTACGCTTTTAAAAGTTTAATCTTTTTACCTTTCCAAACTAATCAGTAAGTTAGCGCTTAAAACAACAAGTCAAAAACCTTTTGTCTTGAAAAGGGTTATTGCTGCACTATAATACTGTATAAAAATACAGTTTATTTTGAGTGCCATGAATAAATCGTTATCTGTGCTTAATAACCACCCGCATATTTGGCGGGCCAGAGATCAGAAGCAAAGTGAAGCCAAGTTTTCGCTGGGCTTTCCGCGTCTGGATAAAGCGCTTAACGGTGGCGTTGCATCTACAGGCCTTGTCCGTATCTCCTCGTTAACCGGGGTGGGTGAGCTTTCACTCTTTAAACGAGTTATTTGCCAGCATCGTACGCACAAACTGGTGGTGTTTATTAACCCTCCCGGGCTACTACAGTCGCCATGGTTAGAAAATCTGGGGCTTAAAGCGCAACAAGTGCTGGTAGTAAAAACACGTTCTGAACAAGAGTCATTGTGGGCTGCTGAGCAATGTTTAAAAAGTACGGCTTGCCATTGCGTAGTGCTGTGGAGTAATGCTGTAAATCAAAAAGAAGCGCGACGCCTACAGGTAGCAGCAACGCATAATGATGCGCTGTGCTTGCTGTATACTCCACCGCAACAGCAGGCCTCACAGTTAGGTTACCCAAAGGCCGACATGGGGAGCGATTCACAAGTCAACCTGTCGAATGAAAGCGACAGTGCATTACCCATCACGTTGGATATTGCGCTAAAAGGCAACCCCCACGCTTTGGCGGTGAACATACGCAAGCAGCGTCATGGCTGGCCCAAAGATAACATTGTTATTTCCCATCGGTGGACCCCCGACAATCACGCCATTAAATGGGCCATGGCACACAACACGCTTTCCGATCAGGCATTACACTCTGTGAGCTAATGATGCTGTGGGCTTATATTTACTGCTATCAACTAACTTTAGACAGCCATATCAAAGCGGCTAGAAGTAAGCGTGCACATAGCCAGTTGTCGAAGCACGAAACTAACAACCAGTATTCAGCGTTAGCGTCGAATACTCCCGTTGCGGTGTACTGCAGTAAAACAAACAAAATTACGCAGTGTAATGATATTGCGAAAAAAGAAGGTAT
Source organism: Alteromonas sp. KUL17 (assembly GCF_006538305.1). Lineage (NCBI taxonomy): Bacteria > Pseudomonadati > Pseudomonadota > Gammaproteobacteria > Alteromonadales > Alteromonadaceae > Alteromonas > Alteromonas sp. KUL17. Next base: position 6,834 of record NZ_BJKJ01000033.1, on the reverse strand, counting down.
TGAAATTGGGCATGGGCTAGCTCAAGCGGCGGCGCTATGCCCTTACGTACATATTCTGCCTTTCAGTGAAGAAGCTGAAAAGCATATGCTGACGCAGTTAGCCCATCGGCTTTATCCACTGGCTTCTGACATCGTATTAGACAACCACATTCACTCAAATAGTGTAAACGGTCTGGCAGTAAGGCTAGATAACCTAACTCATTACTATGGCGGTCATACGCCACTGTGGAAAACTTTAACCCAAGCACTTGCTGAAGCAGATATTCGCTATCATTTTGCTAGCGCATGGACAATTGAGGCCGCAAAAGTATTAGCGCTTCATAAATTTAATACCTACTTGCATACATCCGATGACATAAAAAAAGCGCTAAGTACGTGCCCGCTTTCTATTACGGCTCTATCACCTAAAGTCATTGACTCGTTGGCAAGGGTGGGCGTTTCCTGCGTACAACAGCTGTTGGCAATGCCGGTACAAGAACTGGGTCGGCGCTTTGACAATAACACTATTATGTATCTTACTGCGTTAAGGGGAGAAACCTTTCCACGCGTTACGTTATTTAGGCCTTTGGAGCACTTCGATAACTTTATCCTATTGCCTTTTGATATTGAAAACACGCAGCATCTAACCCCTTTTGTCAGCCAGCAGTTTGAGCATTTGTCTCACTATTTACGGGCAAGAAACTTATATACATCCAGCATCAGTGTACATATTCATTTCAGAGAAGCACCTGTAATGGATATTAATATACGTTCGGCACTGCCTCAGTCTTCAGTACAAAGTTGGCTGCCCTTGTTTAGTCTTAAAACTGAGAATCTAGAGCTGCCTGAACCAGCCACAGCCATTGCGCTTACCTGTCAGCAATTTGAAGAAATGGATACGCAGAATGGCGACTTTTTTAGCGACAGATTTAACGATATTGCACAAAAGCAATTAATTGGGCGCTTAAACGCGAAGCTAGGCGATAACAGTACGTTTCAACCTCTCGCTGCCGACAGCCATCAGTTTGAATATATGACGGTGACGGAGTCGAGCACCGGTAACTGCACCCGTAATTATGCTTATAGCAGTGACATTACGCCCACCTTCACTTTTGATGTACCTAAACCGCTTATTCAGGCTACCCAAATTTGCTTTGGCCCCGTGCGTTTACACAGCGAGTGGTGGCATGACAGCCCAACAAAGCGTGATTATTTCATCGCCCAAACTGAGCAATGCGTAAGGCTTTTAGTGTTTAAAGACGAAGAGAGCCGCTGGTGGGTGCAGGGCCTTTTTTGCTAGCGGTATACGGTTAAAGAAAAAGGTAAAGGCAATATCATGAAATACAGTGAGCTCTTTTGCCAAAGCAATTATAGCTTTCTTTGCGGCGCCTCTTCCCCCGCAGAGCTTGTTACCACGGCTTCTTTCCTTGGTTACGACGCACTTGCCATTACCGATGAATGTTCAGTAGCAGGTGTGGTACGGGCTTTCGATGAAATTAAGCATCAGGGTCTACCGATTACGCTTATTGTGGGTAGTTACTTTGTATTTGATGACACTTTATCTTTTGTGCTGTTGTGCCCGAACAAAGCGGCCTATAGCGAACTGTGCCGAATTATTACTAACGCGAGGCGTCGCTCTGATAAAGGTGAATACCAACTAGCTGAGTGGGACTTGCGTACCATTCGCCATTGCAAATTCATTTGGTTACCAAGCGGCAAAGAAGCTAAAGACAAACATTGGGCTGAATGGCTGCAAAAACACCCTAGTATTGATGCCTATATTGGCGCTCAGCGCCTATTAGACGGACGGGATCACCACAGGTTTGCGCATTACAATCATCTGCAGTCTGCCTATCCTTTTCCTGTTATTGCCTGTACAGGTGTACTCATGCATCACGCCGACAGACTGCCGCTTCAACATGTATTGCATGCTACTAACGTGCATACCAGTGTAGACAAAATAGGTCGGGATGCGTTGAGTAATGCAGAGCGTAGTCTGCGAACCGTACAAAAAATTAAGAAGCTTTACCCTGAGAAATGGATTGCCAATACCAATGCCCTTGCCCATGTATTCACGTTTTCCTTAGAAGAGCTGCGCTACCACTATCCAGCGGAGCTTGTACCTGAAGGGTATACGCCCACTTCGTATTTACGGGAACGTGTAGAGGCCGGTATAAAAGTGCGTTTCCCTGAAGGTATCACCCCTGATATTCGCCAAATCATAGAAAAAGAACTGACGCTTATTGCCGAACAAGAGTATGAGTATTTCTTTTTAACCATTTACGACATTGTTCAGTTTGCCAAACGACAACGCATTTTGTATCAAGGGCGCGGCTCTGCGGCCAACTCGGTAGTGTGCTATTGCTTGGAAATAACCGCGGTAGACCCCAGGCAAATAAGTGTGCTGTTCGAACGCTTTATTTCTAAAGAACGTAACGAACCACCCGATATTGATGTGGATTTTGAGCATCAGCGTCGTGAAGAGATCATCCAATACATTTACAAAAAATATGGCAGAGAAAGAACCGCTATCGCAGCTACGGTTATTTGCTATCGCTTTAAGTCAGCGTTTAAAGATGTGGGCAAGGCGCTGGGCTTCAGCGAATCACAGCTTGATTTTGTGGTAAAGCAGATTAATCGCCGAGACAGCGTTATTCCGTGGAAATCCCAGCTGGCAGGGCTTGGGCTAAACCCTGAAGAGCCTAGGGTGCAGCAGTTAATTACCCTTACCGAAGCTTTACTGGGCACGCCCCGACATTTGTCGCAACATGTAGGCGGTTTTGTTATTAGCGCAGGGCCGCTCTACGATCTTGTTCCTGTTGAGAACGCCGCGATGGAAGAACGTACTATTATTCAGTGGGATAAGGACGACATTGAAACCTTAGGCCTATTAAAAGTCGATGTGTTAGCACTTGGGATGTTAAGCGCTATACGTCGCGCATTCTCTCTTATCAATAAACAGTATCCCGTTGAAACCAGTATTCCGTTCATTACTAAGCTTGGAGATGACAAACAAGTTTTCGATATGATTTGTCGGGCCGATACGGTAGGCGTTTTTCAAATAGAATCACGGGCTCAGATGTCTATGCTGCCAAGGCTCAAACCTCGTCGCTATTACGATTTGGTCGTACAAATAGCCATTGTACGGCCGGGTCCGATTCAGGGTGATATGGTCCACCCTTATTTGATACGCCGACACGGTAACGAAACCATTAGCTACCCATCTAAAGATGTGGAGAAAGTTCTGTCTCGCACTATGGGCGTGCCTATCTTTCAAGAGCAAGTGATTCAGCTTGCCATGGTTGCAGCTGGCTTCAGTGGCGGAGAAGCCGATCAACTGCGTCGCGCCATGGCGAGCTGGAAAAAAGACGGTAGAATTTTTGAATTCAGAGACAAGCTTATTAGAGGCATGACGGATAAAGGCTATGACAGTACGTTCGCCCACAACTTATTTGAACAAATAAAAGGCTTTGCAGGTTACGGCTTTCCTGAATCGCACTCAGCATCTTTTGCCGTATTAGCTTATGTGTCTTGCTGGTTGAAGTTTTACTTTCCCGTTGAGTTTTACGTAGCGCTGTTAAATAGCTGGCCCATGGGGTTTTATTCTCCGTCTCAGTTAGTTCAAGACGCTAAGCGTCACCACATAGGGGTAGAAGCGCCTTGTGTTAACCAGTCTGACGTTGAGCATTCTCTGGTGGTACAAGGCCAGGAAAAACACATTCAGCTTGGTCTTAAGCTTATTAAAGGCTTAAGTGAAGCATCGTCTCAGCTTATCGTGGAAAACCGTTCAGACAAAAGCTACACCAATGTTGAACAATTGCAGCAGTTATCGCTTAAAAGTCACGAACTAGAGGCACTGGCCAGCGCCGATGCCCTTCGCACTATTTCAGGCAATCGATATGAAACTCGCTGGCGAATTATGGATACTCAAACGCGTTTACCACTGTTTGATACTGACGATTTTTATGCAGATAAAAATGCCACACCGCTGGGTGCTGCACCGACCGAGGCAGAAAACTTACTTGAAGACTATGCCTCAACCGGCTTATCAGTAAATAACCACCCTATTTCTTTACTCAAAAAGCAACATAAGCTTAAAGACATAAGCTGGTCCAATTCGCTTAAAGACAAGACCAATAAATCTGTTGTAAAAGTACTCGGCGCAGTAACAGGTCGACAGGCCCCGGGTACAGCCGCAGGCGTTACCTTTCTGACTTTGGAAGATGATATAGGCAATATGAACGTTGTGGTATGGCAAGCCACCGCTCGTGCTCAGCAACAAACATTCTTAAAGGCTAAACTACTACAGGTAAATGGTATTATCGAACGCTCCAAAGAAGGAGTTATCCATATTATTGCAGGTAAGCTTATTGATCGGACGCCGTGGCTCGAAAAGCTGTCATTAAGTTCAAGAGATTTTCACTGAGTATTTTACACCCGCAAAACGATAAATTATGGTGTATAGATACGCGATTTATTTTTGTATTAAAAATCTTCCTCTCAAGGAAATGCTTCAAAGATAATTTATTTGTATATTGTAAATTGCTGTAGTCATTTTGGAGTTTAGAATGATGCGATGTATTAGGCTTTTCATTGGCTGTTTGTTTAGCCTTAATATTTATGCAGATAAATATGTGATTGGCGCACAAAACTTAGCTTATTTCCCCCATTACGATTTTGCATCATCAACAGATAAAGGGGTTGCCTGGTCAATTTTAGAAGCTTTTTCTGAAGCTTCGGGACACGAGTTTGTGTATTTAAGCTTGCCTATAAGACGGCTTCAACTCGAGTTAGTTAAAGGTAATGTTGACTTTGTATACCCTGATAATAGAGGCTGGTATAACAGCATTACCACTTCAAATGACAAGTACTTTTCCCTCCCATTAACCAGCGCAGTAACGGGGACAATTGTAAAACGACAGAACGCTGGGAAAGGCATCGAAAAGATAAAAAACCTCGCCATGCCGTTAGGCTTCACACCGGTAAATTGGCAAGAAAGAATAGACACTCAACGTACCCAAATAACTTGGGTTACGGATATTCAACAAGGCTTGGCGCTTTTGTACCAAGAACGTGTAGACGGGTTAGATTTAGAGTATTTCGTTAGCCAGCGATCTGCTCCTCTATCATATGAGCAAGATGCATTTACTTTAGATTTGACGCTTCCACATAATGAAATTCCTTTTTCCCTATCTACGCTTTATCATCAAGACATTATTAGTGAACTTAATAAGTTCATATCCTCAAATCCAGAATTAATTGATAGTATAAAAACAAAATACGGAATAACCCCTTTCGAGCAGTTGTCTCAGAAGCTTTTGATAGAACAAGGATTGAAAATTGAAGAGGTTTGGAAATAGTATTCGTCGCTTTGTGCAAATGGTGGTATTGCCAGTTGCATGCACACTTTCAAGTCCTTTTGTTTCAGCCGACACCTATATCGTAGGCGCTCAAAATATTGAATATTATCCGTATTACAACTTTTCATCGGATCATGAAAAGGGGTTGGGTTGGGCTATTCTTGAAGCATTCTCAAAGCAAAGCGGACATCGCTTTGTATACTTGAGCATGCCAGTTAAACGCCTTCAAATAGAATTGAAAAAAGGCAATGTAGACTTTGTCTTTCCTGATAACGCCAGATGGTATGATCAAATAACCCATAGCCTTAACAAAGTATATTCTGAACCTCTGGCAGAAACATTCGCCGTGACTTTGGTTAAAACAGATAACCTTGGTAAAGGAATTACTCATATAACAAAACTTGCCACGCCAGACGGATTTTCCCCTGTAAAGTGGGAACAGCAAATTAAGAACGGTACCGTTAAGGTAACAGGCGTAAACAGTATTTATGATGGGCTTAACCTTCTACAGAGCGATAAAGTAGATGCTTTAGATGTGGAATATAATGCCGCTAAAAACGTTGCTCGTCGCTTTCCGCAAATGGGACCATTTGCCGCTGATTTAACCCTGCCACACAACGTTGTCTCATTTTCGCTATCAACCTTAAGACACCCCGAGATCATTGCCGAGCTCAATACATTCATACTTTCAGAATCTGAAAGCATAAATAAAATTAAAGCGAAGTATGGTATTGAAGATACAAAGCAACTGATCGAGCGTCTGATGGAAGAGCAACATGTAAGTGCAGATACACGCTGGACACCTTTGTAAAAACTTCAACAGTGTCAGTAAATTACACTACTCGCGTGGAATAGTTCGGCATTTAGTTTTTATTATCCCTTTGAAATTAAAATAATTTTTAATTGGAAAAAATTTTGCTTGTTGATTATCAGATCAAGGAGCAATTATGAAACAGGCATCACTACTTCTATTTTCTTTTTTCATTATTTTCACCGCAAGTAGCGTACAAGCGAAACAAACCGTGAGTGTAGATTATATGCACGGCTTTGACGATATCGATGGTATGCGCTTCGCGTACAGGCCACTTGAACAAACGCTTACTACTGATTGGTTTGGCGACCTAAAGCTATACTGGGAAGTGAGTGCCGTAGTGTGGGAGTATGGTGAAAACGATACACATAGTACTAGCTACGGCGCGTCATTAACTCCTGTATTTATGAAACAGGTTTCAACGCTCTATGACAAATATCCCGTATATATAGAAGCGGGGATAGGAGCGAGTTACATTGGTAGTCAGAAAGTCGCTGGTAAAGATATTGGATCTAACTATCAGTTCGAAGACAGATTAGGTGTTTTTGTAGAGATCGATAAGAAACAACATGTCGCACTGCGCTATATGCACTTTTCAAACGGCGGCTTTAACAACGACAACCCCGGATTAGACTTCCTGAACCTATCCTACGCCTACCACTTTTAAAGAAATGGGGTCAGAGT
>NZ_BJKJ01000032.1:0-46913 GCF_006538305.1 Alteromonas sp. KUL17 | reverse complement strand
TGCGATGGAAGAAGGTCTTCGTTTCGCAATCCGTGAAGGTGGTCGTACAGTAGGTGCTGGTGTTGTATCTAAGATCCTAGACTAATCTAGACTTAGCAACACAAGCCAAAAAAAGCGCACTTAGGTGCGCGTTTTTTTATGCCTGCGATTTGGAATTTCGGGAGTGAAGCCCCATCAAAAACACGCCGTAAAGCCATCCTTGCTTTTATGTAAGAGCTCCGACACCGCGTCCATGCGGTGTAGGGTTTCAGAGGGCACAACAATCACTCCCTTCTCGAAGCATATCAAAACATTTGAGGGGGAGAAGAAGTAACCCGCCGCGAACCCATCCCCGCTTTTATGTAAGAGTTCCTGAATCGCACCATGCGTTGTCTGAATTAAAAAGGCTCAGCATTCACTCCCTTCTGACGGTATAAGATATTCACGAAGCTAAGAAGTGGAAATTTAACCCCTTTGTTGTGATACTGTAACAATTAAAGGGTACTATGCTCTGTTTATCAGTTTTGCGAGATTTTCATGATTACACGACGCCAGTTTTTAGTGGGTTCTTTGGCATTTGGTGGCCTAGCTAGCAGTGCTTTTGGTAAAAAGTTGGATTTGGCGTCTATGCCGATTAGTGAAGGCTATGGTGCATTAGTCGCCGACCCTCAAAAGCTGCTCGATTTACCTAAAGGCTTTAGCTATAAAGTTATATCAAGTCTTGGAAATAGCATGTCTGATGGTATGCATGTACCTGACAGAGCGGATGGCATGGGTTGTCTACCCATAGACGGTACCAGCGAAAAAGTGGCGCTTATACGCAACCACGAATTGCACCCGAAGCATTTAGGCGCTCAGCCACAGTCTATTCAAAAGCATACTAGCAAGCTAGCCTACGACAACTATCATAGTGGGGTTGCTTTACCAGGCGGAACCACAACCATGGTGTATAACCTTAACACCAAAACGGTAGAGCGAGAGTTTATTAGCCTTGTTGGAACGGTAAGAAATTGCTCGGGCGGTATTACGCCTTGGGGTACGTGGCTAACCTGTGAAGAATCTGTAGACCGACCTCATGGTCCTAACGGCGATGTAGTAAATAAAGACCACGGCTACATTTTTGAAGTACCTGCAAGCGCTGACTCATTGATTGAAGCTAAACCGCTTAAAGCAATGGGCCGCTTTAACCATGAAGCGGCATGTGTTGACCCCAAAACAGGCATTGTTTACCTGACTGAAGATCAGGGTGACAGCTTGCTATATCGCTTTGTACCTAACGAGTACGCTAACTTGGCAGCTGGCGGCCAATTAGAAGCCCTGGTAGTAAAAAACAAACTTCAGTTTGATACACGTAACTGGAGTTCCACAACTATGCCATTGGCGACGTGGTTCGACGTTGAGTGGATAGCATTAGACAATCCAGAAAGCCCGAACGATGACCTACGCGCTAGAGGATATGAAAAAGGTGCTGCCTTATTCGCTCGCGGTGAAGGTATACATTGGGGTGAAAATGAGCTTTATTTTTGCTGTACTAATGGTGGCCAAAAGCAGCTCGGTCAGGTGATGAAACTTGTTCCTTCTGCTGATGGTAAACAAGACAAGCTTCAGCTATTTTTAGAAAGTGAAGACAAGAACTTATATAACTTCGGCGATAACCTAACCGTATGTCCAAACGGGCATCTATTGGTGTGCGAAGACCAATATACCGACATTGTTGATAATCACTTACGCGGTGTTACACCAAATGGAGAAGTGTATAACTTTGCTAAGCTCCATGCGCAAACTGAACTTGCCGGCGCGTGTTTCTCGCCCGACGGCAATACGCTTTTCGTGAATATTTACTCTCCAACGAAGACCTTAGCTATAACCGGGCCATGGCTTGAAGGTTAGAGATCAGAGGTTGGAGACCAGATATTACGGTTATCTAGAAAACTGGCGTCATTTATTCTCATTACTTTAAAATGGCGCCGTTATCCCCCAAGTGTGAACTGCAAATTTCTATCAACCTTTCTTTCGTCACGCATCATTTACTTACTTTCATACCTTTTCTCGATTAGCTAGCATCTTTATAATCAAATAAATTGATTATTTGAATCGTTTTAACCCGTTTTAATAGTTTTGTTCAATTAATGATAATGCTCTCAACTTAAGAAGGAGAGCCAAATGAGCGCACTATTAAAAAAGCTAACAACGGCGAATAGCCACCGTGTTTCCTCCACAACTAATCAACCCATTCGAACGCAATGCAATTACGCTGATAACTATTATGGCGACCAAGTTTGCGTAGAAGTCAAAGCCCCTAAACCTCGTACCAACCTTCATGTGGGAGTACAGCTGTGAGAACCTCAATGAAATCAACGTTAACTAAGTTTGTCCTAGGCGGCGTAGCTGCCGGTATGCTTACCTTAGGCGTAAGCGCCGATACACTAACACGTCAAAATGGTGCCCCCGTAGGCGATAATCAAAACTCGCAAACAGCAGGCCCATGGGGACCGGTTTTACTACAAGATTCGCACCTTATTGAAAAGCTAGCGGCATTTGACCGCGAGCGTATTCCTGAGCGCGTTGTTCACGCACGTGGTACAGGCGTTTATGGGTATTATGAAAACCTGGTCGACCTTTCAGATGAAACACTGGCTGCGCCGTTTCAATCAGCGGGTAAAAAGACCGACGTTTTTGTTCGTTTTTCATCGGTAGTACATGGTCATCTGTCACCTGAGACGCTGCGCGACCCGCGTGGCTTTGCAGTGAAGTTTTACACTGAACAAGGTAACTGGGATCTCGTCGGCAACAACTTCCCGGTTTTCTTTATTAGCGATGCAATCAAGTTCCCAGATATGGTGCATGCATTTAAACCATCGCCGGTAACGAACAAGCAAGAGCCTAAGCGCATTTTTGATTTCTTCTCGCACGTACCAGAGTCAACGCACACGTTAACTATGCTTTTCTCTGACTACGGCACACCGGCAAGCTATCTAAATATGGATGGTTCAGGTGTACATGCTTTCAAGTTTGTTGATGACGAAGGTAATTACAAGTACGTGAAGTTCACGTGGAAGTCGAACCAGCCAATAAAGAACTTTACCAATGAAGAAGCCATGAAAGTGCAGGGAATGGATATGCAGCCGCATACTACCGACATCTACACGCGAATTGGTGAAAAAGGTGAAACAGCGTCTTGGGATCTTTATTTACAAGAGCTAGAGCCTGAGCAACTGGATGATTTTGCGTTTAACCCACTTGATACCACTAAAATTTGGCCTGAATCGCTAGTTCCGGCTAAAAAGATTGGTCGCTTAGTGCTTAACCGTGTTCCAGATAACTTCTTTGAAGAAACAGAACAAGCGGCATTTGCTCCGAGCAATTTAATTCCTGGTATTGAGCCGTCAGAAGACAGAATGCTTCAAGGTCGTTTGTTCTCGTATGCTGATACACAGCGCTATCGCCTAGGTGTAAACGCCTACCGCATTCCAGTTAATGCGCCTAAAAATGCGGTTATCAATAACCACGAGCAACATGGTCAGCTACGCACAACGAGTACTAATCGCGATGTCAATTATCAGCCAAGTCGACGTCTTGATCTTAACGAAGATCCAGCGTTCCGTTACTCAAGCAAGCCGCTTGCAGGTATGACGCAACAAATTCCGTTCTACAAAGAACAGAACTTCAAGCAAGCGGGTGAGTTTTTCAGAAACCTAACTAAAGAAGGTCAGAAAAACCTAATTAGTAACTTAGGTGGTGCACTGGCATCGGTACCTGAAGAAGAAATCCGCGTCATTATTAGTGCTTATATGTACAACGCAGATAAAGACTACGGCAAAGGCGTAGCGAAACTAGCGAAAGCACCAATGGCTAAAGTTCGTCAAACGGCGAAAGACTTGATGGAACAGCAGGCTGCACGTGCAGCTAAAGCAAAGCAAGTTGCTGAAAGCCTAACCGCATTAATGCAATAAGCTAAGTAGCAATAGGGTTGGGAGTTACATCACAGTGTTGAGTAACTCCCATTTTTCTCAAACAATTCTTCTTTAACAATCTTTCTGTAACAGCTTTACTGAAAACAGTTTTGTAGTAACCAAATTTAGATTTACCAGTAAGGGGGCACAATGTCTTTTTTAAAGCAAACACTTACGGCAGCACTGTTCGTCGTTGCCACCTTCACCAGTTTTTATACTAGTGCGGTAAGTGACGCAACCACTCAAGCTGATACTCAACAAAGTGCAACTAGGCCTAATATGGAGACCTTGAAAGCACGTTATTTTGATGCAGCGCGGGAAGGTGATAGCGCCATGCTGAGTGCGTTTTATCAAGCCGGTTTAGATGTTAATGTGGCCGATGAAAAAGGCTACACCGCACTTATTCTTGCGGCGTACCATGGGCATACCGACACCGTGAACTTTCTTATCAGCGAAGCTAATGCCAACCCATGTCAAGAAGACAACCGCGGAAACACCGCACTTATGGGGGCCATATTTAAAGGTCACGTCAGTGTAGCTAAGCAATTGGTTTTTGCCGATTGCGATATAGATGAAGAAAACGAGCAAGGCCAAACGGCGTTGATGTTCGCAAGCCTTTTCGATAGACAAGAAATTATCGATACGCTTATCGATAAAGGGGCTAACCCAGCTCACATGGATAAAGCGGGTAATTCGGTAGCGGATATCGCTCTTTCGCAAGGTAATTACGAACTAGCAAAAGTACTACGCGAACAAAACGCTAATTAAACCACGTCATATTAGATAGCATTGAATACAACTAGGGGGAACTCCCTATTTGTATTCAATGCATTAAGTTCAATACTAAGCCCATAAGAATTTAGAAGTGGGTTTACTATGAAGTCATTAATTGCCGCTGTATTCGTTCTGTTTTCTATGCCTTCTTTCGCTGGCGTAATTACCTATGATTTCACACGATTAGTGTTAGGTGACGAAGCTGACCAAACCAGCTTAATTGGGCAAATCACCTTTGATGAAAACGAAACCCAGTTCAATATGAATACATGGCTATCGTTTTTCTTTCAGTTAAAGTTCGATAACGTCTCTTACAACATTCTAGAAGAAGACATCGCTGAATTTGCAGTAGTTGATTTAAATAATGGTGTGTTTGGTGATGAAAGCGGTGAAGGATTTGAGTTCTACATTGAAGATTCAAGCGTTCCCTACGAATTCACTATTAGCTCAGGTTTAGCCGGTCTAGGCGAAACAGACACCTGTGTTTTCTTTGACGGTGGCGACCGCTGTGCGGGTGGCTTGTTTCAAGTAGTTAAAACTGTTGAATCTAATAATGGCTCAACTCAAGTGAGTGAACCTGCTTCTTTTGCCACTGCGATGCTAATTCTGTTTGCGTTTACTTCAATGAGAAAGCGCAAACAGTAATCCTTTTTAAGTTAATGTGTTTCTGGTACCTCGTTCGTTCCCTCCAACATATCTATGTTTCTCGATAGTTGGTGTTTTTAGCCCTCCTTTTGTGAGGGCTTTTTTCTTTTTAAGTTTCTGCTTTTTCAACGCTTTTATAAATTACATCGAATAGGGGGAACTCCCCATAGTTTTGCTTCTTTGGTTGTTAAATACTCAAGGGGTACTCAAAGAGAGGTGTATTATGAAGTTCCTTAATAACAAAACAGTATTATCAGTAGCTATTGCTTGTGCCCTACCAGCGAGCATGGTGAATGCAAAAACTTTCGATAAAACATTGGCTGATGCGCTTGCGGCTTCGCCACTAGAACTACAACAAGTTATTGTTACATTTGAAGGTAAGGGACCTGCCACAACAGAACAAATTACAGCACTTGAATCGTTAGGTATCACTGGAGGTGTTAGCCTTCGTAACGTGCCTATTGTTGGTGTGTTAGCCAACAAACAGCAAGTTGAAGCGCTTTATCAACGCGATGAAGTGGTGTCAGTGTGGAACAACGATCCACTAGAACTAGAAAACCATGAGTCTACCCAAATCACGGGTGTGCAGGCACTACAGGCTGACCGTGACATTCGCATAAATGGCATGCCGGTATCAGGTAAAGGCATTGGTGTAGTAGTAAACGACTCGGGTGTTGACGGCACACACGGTGATTTAGCATTCCCTGATCACGTAGTTCAAAACGTCTTAGCGCAAGTAAACTTAAACAGCTACAGCGGCATTTTACCGATTACATACCAAGAAAACGTATCTAACACCGATATTTTAGGCGGTCACGGAACGCATGTGGCAGGCACAGTAGGCGGTAATGGCGCCAAGAGCGGTGGCTTGCATGCAGGTGTAGCACCCGGTGCAGACATCATCGGTTATGGCTCGGGCGCAGGTCTATTCATTTTAGATACGATCGGTGGCTTCGACTACGCGTTAACACACCAGTTCGATTACAACATTCGTGTTATTTCTAACTCGTTCGGTAACACTGGCGATGTGGGTACAGAATTTAATCCAGATGATCCAACAAACGTTGTGACTAAAGCTCTGGCAGACAACGGTATTATTACCGTGTTCTCGGCAGGTAACTCAGGCCCAGGCGAATCGACAATTACCGGTAACTTCAAAAAAGCACCTTGGGTAATTACAGTGGCTGCGGGCAACAAGCAAGGCGAGCTAGCTGACTTTAGTTCTCGCGGTGTCGACGGAAAAGGCGGACAAGCGGTTGTTGATGGTGAAGTGTTCACGTGGGAAGACCGTCCTACCGTAACGGCGCCAGGTGTAGACGTTATTTCTGCTCGTGCATCACTGTCTAGCCTAGGCGGTTTAAGTGCAGCTGACGACGCGGAAATGATTGAACCACAACACCTACCGTTTTATACCGTGTCTAGCGGTACTTCAATGGCTGCGCCGCACGTGTCTGGTATTGTTGCACTAATGCTAGAAGCAAATCCAAACCTTCAGTGGGAAGATGTGAAGCGTATTCTTCAGGAAACCGCAACACCAATGGCTGGTATGGACGAGTGGGAAGTGGGCGCTGGTTATGTTAACGCTTATGCTGCGGTAACTGCAGTGCTTGAAGGTGAAGAAGTATTCGGCGATACCGTGAAGAAAAATCGCGAATTTAACGCATTTGCTAATGTTGCTGAAGGCGATAGCTTTACGCTACCTACGACTTACCTACCCGTAGGTGAGTCACCTGTAGAAGAGTTTGAAGTAACGTCTGACGTATCTATGGTGGTGGCGAGCGCGTCAATTGAAACGGCAACAGCGTTCGTACTAGAAGACCCGGCAGGCAACCGTTATGGCTCTGGTATCGGCCTACCTGTTTTAGGTTCTTCTGTTGGCACAGCTGCGCCGGGTATGCCGGGTACATGGAAACTATATAGCCGCGGAATTGGTAGCATTAGTGGTGTGTCAGTTGACCCACTAGGTGTTACAAACGGTGTGGGTATCCCTGGCACTAACGATGTGAATATTCGCTTGTTAGTCACATCAGGTTACACCGGTATTGATGATGCAGTAGGTCATCCCGCTAAACCTTTCATTGAATACGTCGTTGCTAATGAGCTAATGGATGCAAAAGAAAGTGGGTTTGCGCCAGACGCACCACTAACTCGTGTAGAGCTTGCTGATACGTTGGCGCTTAGTGCAAACCTTCGTCAAACAAACGACGGTAACACAGTTAACTACACCGATGTGAGTGCAGAAAATGCTGCAGCGGTAAACTCTGCGACAGCGACAGGTGCGGTGTTGGGAGATTTAGAGATGAATACGCAGCCCGTAATGCAAGCTGATGGTGACTTCTTTGGTAGCAACATGCAGGTGAGCAAAGAAGAAATGGCGTACTCAATGGTTCAAGCATTAGGTCTTGAAGATGCAGCGCAAAGCTTTGACTATCAAAAGGTTATCGCAATTGTTCTTGGTGAAGCGGTGGAAGTTGAAGACACCGATGCGATTGCTCCTGAGTATCGCGGCTATGTTCAACAAGCACTGGCTGCAGGGCTAATGCAGGTAGAAGTAAAAGTAGAGCAAGGCCCATTTGACCTACAGCCTACGCTTAAAGCCTTCTTTAATCCACAAAATGGGGTATCAAGAGGCGAAGCCGCGTTTATCCTAACGCAATACGCAGAACTTTAGTCCTTTGAGGCGAGGGCCGGTTGTAACATTCAAAACACGCGGTAAACCCATCCATGGGCGCTCCACAGCAGCATCCCTGCTGCTGAGGGTTTTGAATGCCACAACCGGCCCTCGCACACTTTTTAGAGAGGGGGGGCTGAAGTAAGGCCCCTCTTTTTTGTTTAGCGCTTTAAATACTGCAACCAGCATTCGCTGAATATGGAATATGGAATATGGAATATGGAATATGGTAGGGGGGAATGGAAAAGAGTTTCACACTGAGAATAAAGACCAACTACTCTAGCAAGCCTGCTTTTCCTGCCATTCTGATAAGCTCTGCCGAACTGCTTAAATTAAGCTTCTTATAAATATTACTGCGGTGATTTTCTGCAGTTTTAAGGCTCATATCTAATAGCTCAGCAATCTTCTTACTGGTGTTGCCTGCAGCAACTAAGAAAAAAACTTCTCGCTCTCTTCTAGTTAATACACTTAGTGGCGATACGTGCTTTTGGCATTGATCGCTAGATGACTGGGTTAGTTCATCGGGAAAACAGGTTTTGTTTGCGGCCACTTTCTTGATGGCTTCAACCAGGCTTTCACCGGAAGATTCTTTTAATATGTAGCCTTTAGCGCCTGCGTCGCGCATGGCTTCAATGTATTCCACTTCGTTGTGCATAGAAAGCACAAGAATTTTCGCGTCACTGCGCTGAGATAGAATTTTATCAATAGCGACCAGACCACTCATACGTGGCATCGAAATGTCCATTAAAATAACATCTGGCGAGAGCTTTAACACAGCAGCGATTAGCGCGACACCATCGTCGCATTCTCCCACTACGTTAATATCTGGGTTGGCATTTAGCATTTGAGACACGCCTTGACGCATAAGCACATGGTCATCGGCTAGCACTACACGAATTGTCATACGGGTACCGTTACTGTTGTTCTGGTGCCTTGCCCTACTGCAGAGTCTATTTCCAGTGTCGCATTGAACGCTTCTGCTCTGTCGCGAATACTAGAAAGGCCAATGCCGGGCTCTATGGCTTTACTATCAAACCCTACACCATTATCAAGAATATCCAAACGAATAACGTGATGATGGTAAGAAATTGATAAAGTAAGGTTGGTGGCCTCACTGTGTTTTATAGCATTAACCAGCGTTTCTTGCGCAATTCTAAATAATAATGTGCTTATATCTTTGGGCAGATCAGGTGGTACGGTAATCTCGGTGTGATATTCAATGTCTTCACCACTAAGCAAATTTCTACAAAGCCAGTTAAGTGCTGGCTTAAGACCTAAGTCATCAAGGATTGTTGGGCTCATTAGCCGCGATAATTGTCTGACATCATTTAACGCCATTTCAGCGATGCCGTGTAGTGCCTCAAGCTCAGGCGATGAGGTTGATAATGCTTGCAGTCTTCGAGTCAGCCCTGTGAGCAGCTGACCAATCCCATCATGTAATTCACGAGAAAGCTTCGCTTTTTCTGATTCTTGTTGAGCCCACAATCGTTTTGCGAGCTGTTGCAAAACCTCTTGGTCAGCATCTAATCGAGCCTGAAGGGTCGCCTGTAACGCTTTAATGTTCTCTATCTCGGTGGTCAAGTCAGTCAAAATAGGCGTTCCTGTAGTCTCCAACCTGTTGCTCAGGTAATTGAGATAGCCATTTGGATGTTAAGTCATCCACCGTGTCTTCTTTACCTGGTATGGCGCGATAGTAAAGGTGGTTCCGCCAGTAGTTAGGATATAACGCTAATTTTTGCTTTAACTTTTCGATGGACTCTTCATCACCTAGTGACGCCTTTACGTATAGCCACTGCAGGTAAGGCTGGTAGTAGGTTGGTTTAATGAGCGAGCCAAGCTTCTCCATGGCGCTGCTATTTTCATTCAAAGAAAGCCGCTGCTGCATGTCGAGCAGAATTTTAATTTCAGTGATTACCGGTACGTTGGTGTTATCGACAAGTGTAGTGTAGATCTCGTCTCGTTCGTTATTTAGTGTGCCTTTATGATGTTTCAATCCCAATGTTAACCATTGATAAACGGCAAATTGCTCGTGGCGCTCTTCGCTAATGGTGGGCGTCACGGTTTCAAGACTGTTTTCTAGGCATAACCAGTTTGCGGTAAGTAAACACATCTCTCCCTGCCACAGTAATACCTCGGTTTGGGCTCTGACATCTTCAGAAGCCTGAGCTAAGCGCCTTGCGTCAGCGGCGTGCTGCGTGGCTTCAGTCAAATTTCCGTTTGCAAAGTTTAAGTAGCTGAATAGCAGGTGGTTATAAAGCTTTTCTTGATTGTGCTGTGTACCGAGTCGTTGCTCGACAGTGGTTAAATAATTGGTGACGGTATTCTTGTCCCCTTTTACCAAACTCAATTGTGCAAGATTTTGATGGGTTCGAAGTAAGTGAGACTCGTCCCCATTTCTTTCAAATAGCATTTTCGCCTGCTGCCAGTAAATCTCAGCTAGAGAGATATCTCCAATTAGAAAATGCATATAGGCCACGTTGCTCATACTTTGCGGCTGAAGCACCTTGTCATCGGTTTGCACACGAATATCAAGACCGCGTTTGTAGTACTCTAACGCTCTTGCGAACTGGCCTCGCTCTTCAAACATAAAACCTAGTGTATCGTTTACATGGGCTTCTTGTGCCAAGTCACCTAAATCGTGGAGTAATTTTACCGCTTCTTCTAATGACGCCTCTGCGGTGGCATAGTCGCCCGTAAGAGATGTGGCGATGGCAAGGTTGGCTAAGGTTTTAGCCCGCTGAGAGGGCTGCGTTTTTGCATCACGCAATGCCAGTGCGTCTTTAAAATACTGCGCTGCAGCCACATTGTCAGCTGTACGTAGGTAAGCAATACCAAAAGCGTTAAGTACTAAACTCTCGCCTCGGGGATCTTTTGCGTGACGAAACGCTACGAGTGCTCGAGTTAATGAGTCGCTGGTGGCAGTTTCAATGTCCCCATTAATAATTTGCAGACGAGCAAGTTCAAACCAAAGTTGTCCATTATTGGGGCGAAGGACTAAAGCAGCTTTATAGTCGGACATTGCTTTGGCATCTTCGCCAGCCCACTGATATATGTCTGCACGCATCGACAGCAAGTCTGGTCTGTCAGGGAACTGAGAAACAAGCGCATCTATTGATTGTTGAGCAAGAGACAGATCTTCGTTTAGCTCTGCTCTTAATAGCTCGCCCTGTAAACGCCAATACACTGCCAAGTCAGAGAGTTGGAATAAAGTTTCTACCGCTTGCCTGGCACCGTCATAGTCGCCCGTATTTAAATCGTTTCGAGCCTTTGCCACCCATCCACCCGGATAGTCCGGTGTGGTTGCTATAATCGCCTCAACGGTGTCTGCGCTATTTAACGCTTCTCCTTTTTGCCAAGCGGTATCCAAGGCATCAAGGTAGCGTAAGTCAGGAAGTGGTTGGGGCGATTGCGTTTCGATGGCGTCAAATAACGATTGAATGAGCTTGTTAGCAAATACACTTAAATCATCTGACAGGGTGTTTGCATTTACATTATGCGACACGGTAAAAATAGGTTTGTTAGCGGGCATACTAAGTACGCTGGCGTGAAGTAAGTAACTATCGCTACTGGTAGGCGTAGCATCAAGTAATAATACGCTGTTTACCGACGTGGAAGCCGCTAAGTCTACTCTGTCATTGTCGTTATTAAATGGGGATAACGCTAAGTTTGACATCAATGTTTGGGTTTGCGCTTTATCATCTAAAACAATGTGAGGATGAGTAGACAGGGGATAGCGCAGTAACGTGTTTATCGTATCTAAAAGTGGATATTGAGGGTCATTGAGTACGAGTAGCTGAATAGGAGTATCAGAGGGCAGTCTGGGTTGCGTTTTTTGATACCAAGAGTAAGAAAAAATGCTGGCGCTAATCACAAGTACCAATATGGCAATGGCGGAAAAGGTGACAAGGGTTTTGTAAGTTACATTAGCACTGCCGTTATCGCCTGATGAGCTAATGTTAAGCGCTTGCTCCAAAGAGAGTCTCTTCGCTGGCAAATGGTGTATTAATTGATCAATACAAGCTTTGCGTTTTTTCGTCCACAGGTATTGAGAAAAGCCCAATCCTTCTTTTTGGACACAGCCCAGCATATCTTCTAAAACTCTTCCTAAGCTGTAGGTGTCAGAATGTTCGCTCGCTTTTCCAGTTTGGATGACTTCAGGAGCGGTATAGCGTTGGTGTCCGCTCGTTTGAGCGCCAGACGCAGCGCTCTGCCCAATTCCAAAGTCGATCAGTTTAATGTCTTCATTGTGATCAAGAAGGATATTGTCTGGCTTTATATCGCCATGTTTAATGCCTATCGATTTACAGGCCAACAGTGCCTCAACGAGCTGTTGCTGCCACTTGTCGAAATCGGCTTTGCTGATAGGTTGTTGAATGCGTGTATACAAAGGCTCGCCTTCAATAAACGCCATTGTAAAAAAGGCGGTATCTCCATCAGAGAAAACGTCATGAACACGGATGATATTAGGATGCTGTAGTTGCCTAGCGATGTTGACTTCATTGCGGATGGTTTGCATTTTAACCGGGTCGCTGGCGCCACCGTCAATGACCTTAAGTGCAACTTTCACATCAAGTAATTCATCGATGGCGCTGAAAACGGCGGCCTGAGCACCTGAGCCAAGTTGTTCAACAATTCGAAACCGGTTAGCTAAACGGGAATTTGGCGCAATAGAAATCCCTAAAGCTAGCGCCTCAGTTTTAAGAGAATTGTTTTGCGACGAGAATACATCGGGCCTGTTCAAAGCCTTCTCCACACTTCACTAACCACTACAGCGACGAAATCGAATAGATGAATTGCGTCACTAAATTGTTATTTTTATTTTAGCTTATAAGTGAAAGTTTATGCTCAATTGTGTGGAATAACAAACGCATCGAAATCATATTCGCTAAAGAGGTGGCAAAATCTATGTCCGTTTGGGTAAAGTAACGGCGTCCCAGCGTCGAGTCTGCGTACAATACGCCAACGGGCTTTTCATCAATACAAACAGGTACACAGATGGCAGCCTGAATGCCGTGACTGATTATACTATGCTGCTTGTTTAACGATTTGTCGCAAACGATATTGCCAATGGCACGAACAGCGTTAGCTTGCATGCACTGGTTGATGATAGTACGGCTACCGGTAAAGTCCTCACCTTGCATCCAGCTTTCATAGCCTATCCCGAGTTGATAGTTATTTATCTTATCAAACAAAATGAGTGATGCCCGTTCACACCCTAATGATTGGGTTAAACATTCTCTGGCAAGGTTAATAAGAGCAGTACTGCTATTACACTGTTGAAGCTGCGTTTGGTACTGCTTTAGTTGTTGCTTTCTCCACTCT
This sequence comes from Alteromonas sp. KUL17, assembly GCF_006538305.1. Lineage (NCBI taxonomy): Bacteria > Pseudomonadati > Pseudomonadota > Gammaproteobacteria > Alteromonadales > Alteromonadaceae > Alteromonas > Alteromonas sp. KUL17. The sequence continues at coordinate 33,569 of NZ_BJKJ01000032.1, read as the reverse complement.
CGTTGGCTGTCAAGTTTGACCACATTATTGAGCGCAAGGGGAGTAAATTCACAGGGTACTGGACCAAGCTGTAATACATGGGGTTTGTCTAGCGTCAGGTGCTTTATTTGAATTCCCGCACTGAAGCACCCTGTAGAGCTCATGTCATTTAGCTGCCAAACGTGATCGTTGTCAGCTTGTTTGTTTGCTCGTAATACAATATGAGAGCGAGAAACTTGGGGGTGGGGAATAACGATGTCCGCGCTTTCAGCGCGGCCGACCTGATACTCGCGACCTTCAAAAAGCAAGTGCTCACTTACACTTCCGTTATTTTCTGTAAAGGCTATTTGTAACGGCATGGCATATTCCTCGTCGCGTCACTGGTGCCATCTCCTCCCATCTGTTTGTATAAAATTACACAAATAAGAGAGTTTCTTGCTTATCAGTGACGCCAAACGCTGGTTTAATTGCTCTGGTTTCGACGCTATTAAACGTTTCAGTTTCCAGCTTGATTTACAATGTTCTTAAGCTAAAGCGTAATGTTTGTAGCTGAGTAAGTAGTAAACCTTTCACGTTCACAACGTCACCACTTGAGCGCCATACATCTGCAATTTCATTGCCAGACGCATTATCAATAAGCGATATAAGGCTATCTACAGCAGCCAGTGCCGCATCGTCATCGTTTACCGCCAATGCCGATTGGACATCGTTTATTCCACTGTCTATGGCTGCCTCTAATAGCGCAGCAATTTTATTGCGATTGCCATTTACGATCGTGCTTAAAGAAGCAACTTTGTCATTGATAACAGAACCTGATGGGCGATTATCTAATAAGATAATAAAATCTGAAAATTGTCCTGTGCTGCCGCGTGCACGAAAACTGCCTGATGACGTTAACGTTGTTATGTCTTCAAACTCGCCACCGTCGTGAGACGTAAACAAGCGCCATGGAATGGTTGGCGTGTAGTGGATAGCTTTAGTGTAAAGCTCAACCATCGCTAAACCTTCAAATCCAAAACCGGCGTCAGCTTTCGGAGAGATTGATACAAGAACCGGAAAACCCGAAACAGCGCTTGTTAGTGCTGAGGGCAGGCGGTCTGTAATGGTCAAGTCTGTGGGGTCAAGCAGCTCAGCGGTAATGTCAATGTTGTTAGCATTAAGGCCAATACTGTTTTCGAACTCTACAGTTAAATCTACTTCAATTAAGCTGCTTAGCGTCAGTTTGGCCTGAATCTTGTTGTCGTCGACAGTGAGAGTTGTAGGCGTGACTACCTGTGCTTGTGCAGTGGAAAACAAAAGTAGAGCTGTGGTGGCAACAACGGTAGTAAGTTGTCTGAATTTCATCGCAGTAAACATCATAGGATGACCTCTTTCAGTATTGGTTAAAATTTAACCTAAAATGGTGCCATTATCAATTAATATAATGGCACCGTTTTCAGTGGTTTGCGATTTTATTCGAAATACTGAGCAAAGAAGCGCGAAGCCAATACAGCGTAATGCGCTCTTGTTATAACCGTATCTGGCGCGAAGCTCGCAGTGATACTAGGCGTGATGCTGAATGGACTTTGCTCTACACCAAACTCTGCGTTAATCAACGACAAAGTAAGTGCTAACTGAACGTAGCCTTTCATATCAGCCGGAATACTGTCTTGATCTTCTAGCACAATTTGCTCACCGTTATAGTCAACAACGATGTCGGCGTTAGGGTCAAAACTAAGTGCTGCTTCTTCCAAGCCAAGCATCTGTACCAGTGAGTAAGCGATATCTAGCTTAGTAACACTAGCGAACGGGTCAGCACTACCATTTTCGCTGCGAAGTACAGGAGACTGTGTACGAAGCTTATCTTTAAGTGCGCCACCTTTAACCATTACTGATTCAACGAACGCTTTGTCAAAACCAGGTACTGAACCAATATTAGGACGTTCTTCATTCAAGAGGTCACGGTACTGTCTAACGGCTCCACCCATAACCGCATAGCGCGCAAAGTCCTTGCGTTTAAGACGCGCATCAGGTGAGAAGCCTCGACTATTGATGGCGTCCATTAAGCGCTCACTTACCGCGAACTCTATGGCGTTTTGTTGAGGGTGACCTTCTACATCGTCCATACCTTCAAAGCCGCCGCTATTTTCGAACGACACGGTTACATTAAATGTTTCAGGTAAACCTGGGCCGTTAGTTAAACCTAATGGGTCAGCTTCTACACCAGAGAGTGATGTTAAACCATAAACATATACGCCCCACGTACCAGGCATGGCTGGTGCAGCAACACGCATGGTGGTAGAAAGAACTGGCGTAGTTAAGTTACCGCGATATTCAGTGCCGTCAGGGGCTACAAGAACAAGCTTGGTCAAATTTGCAAAACTATCGGCAGACGCTTTAACAAGTACCTCTTCTGTACCTACTTCAAAAGGAATAACCTCAGGCTCTCCTACCGGTGAATAAAAAACATCGAAGTTTTCTACTCGATCGCTGGTGGTTACAAGTGCATTTGCCTTAAAGCTTTTACCATCTAAGTTATTAACCGTGACTTTATGGTCCATATCTTCAAGTAGGGCAGCAGCAACTGCTGAACGTGCATTAACGTAACCCGCTCCGACTTCCCAGCGCTCATAACCAGGCATGTTAGTGGCTGTCTCTTGCAGCAAGCGCTTAATGGTCGCGTTATCAAGATTCGGGTTCGCTTCCAGCATCAATGCGATAATGCCTGAAACATGCGGTGTCGCCATAGATGTGCCAGAAATCATGGTGTAGAAAGGAAGGTTCTGAGGTTCAATTGCATCTATGTCTGCGTCTCCACCATTCGCGGCGGCGTTCAGTACGGCGCGAGTAGAGATAATGTCCACACCTGGAGCGACAACAGAGACTTCGTTGTTATACGTCCATTGCGTGCCGTCAGGCATTGTAAAGTCGCCAGTCTCGCCTTTTAATCCGCGAGATGAAAAGCCAGCGAGTTTTCCGAACTTGTCACCCGCACCTACAGAGATACCCCAAGGAATTTGTGCATATGGGTTATGCGAGTCTTCACCAGGGCCATCGTTACCTGCTGCGAATACACTAATCATTCCCATGTTATGTGCTTTGTAACTTGCCAACGAAACAGGGCCGAGTGGTTCGTACTTGCCGCTAGAACCCCACGAGTTGCTGATAACTTTGATAGGGTTGTCGAAGGTGTATTGCTTGCTAATTGCGTAGTCGAAGCCGCCGATAGTATCTAAAAGCAGCACTGCTGCGCCTGAACCATAGCCAATGATGTCAGCATCTGGGGCTGCTCCACGGTGCTTGCCATCAGACATTACACCGCTACCCGCGATAGTACCGGCAACGTGTGTGCCGTGTCCTGAGTTTAGGTCGGTATTCACTTGGTTTGATAGTGTTGGACCCGTTACGCCAACGATAGAAAGCGCACCCGGATTCAATATTGCTTGCACGTTATCAACCACAGTATCGCCAAAGAAGTGGTCTTGGTGAGAAGCGTCAATACCTGAATCAATCACTAAAATAGTTGAGCCTTTACCAGTGAACTCAACGTTGTTTCTTGAAGCAAATCCTTCGCCCTGCAAATCAGCAACACCTGTGATCTCACGTGCATCAGCGTTGTATAGCTTCATTTCGCGGTTCGCAAAAACTGATCGTACACCGTCGAATTGAGCAATAGCCTCAATTTGCGCCTTCGTTGCCACCACACCAATGATTGGAAGGTTCTTAAATTGCACGCCTTCTGTAATACCCAAGTTTAATAATTGCGTAATTTGTGACTCGGCAAGTGGTGACATTTGATCGTACGTAACAACAGCCATCAGCGATTCAGCAGGGGAGAGCGACACAAGTTTCTCAGCCATTTGTGAGCCGATGTAAGCATCGGCAAATGTGTGGGCTGAAGGGCTTGCTAGCATAGCTGCAGCTAACGTAGATAGGGCGAACTTCTTCATATTCTTCTCCAAATTCTTGAGGCTGCGCTTTTTCTTAGATGCTTAAGACAATCATTTGACTTGTTGTGTCGTTAGCATTACCGAACGCGTTTATGTTGTTGAAGCGCATGGCATTCGTGCCATGTACTTGATTAAAACGCGGCGTTTTTTGATTAACGTCATCGCAGCAAAGTACGCACTAATAGTGGCCGTTTGAATTTTGTTCGAACATAGGGGTTTCACCCTAAATGTGTGACTTTTTTTGATGTAATAATGCGCAAAATTGCTACAAAGGTTTAATAAAAAATGTCACGTTAAGCACCTATAGTAATGACGTATGTTGGCGAAATTTAAATATTTATTAGTTTTTGTTTATGCCTTGTTCGCTCTGTTTTCTCCCAAGAGGAGTTTGTCATGAAGTTTGATTCAATTAAGTCTCGATTGGTTTTAATGACCCTTATCTGTGTGATTGGAATGGCTATGCTGGTGATAAGTCAGCACTATTTCACTCAGCGTTTAATTGGCTTAAATCAGCAGCGAGATGCGCTACTGAGAATGGGGCAAGATTTGCTTCAGATGAGACGACACGAAAAGGATTTTTTACTTCGCCACGACACCGATTACTTTGACAAGTTTCTTCAGCAGTCGTATTTGTTCAAAGGGCGACTTACTACCCTTGTCCCCATGTTCAATGAATACCGTCTTCCTGTGGCCGATGTCGAAAGCCTGTCTGCCTCAATGGAGGCCTACAGCGGGGTATTCCAACAGGTTGTCTCGCTTCAAGAGCGAATTGGGCTCACGCAAAATGACGGGCTGAGAGGGCGTATTTCCGAGCTAGAAAAGGTACTCAACGAAGGGACACTTTCTCAAGACCCATTATCAAGAGAGTTGTTAACCAATATTCAACTCGCCACGCGAAATTATCAAATAACCCAAGAAGGGTATTATGCGAAGTTGATGAACGAAATGACTGAGCGTTTAGTTGCTGATTACCGCAATAGTTCGGCGCTTGATGAGTCATTGATACAATATAGAGAAGCGCTGTTGCAATTAGTTGATGCGTTCACAACGTTTGGTGTAACTCACAATGAAGGCCTTCGCGGAGAGTTCAGACAAAGCGCACATAATGTGGAGACACAGCTAAAAGGTGTCGATACCGCATTGAAACCTATGATTGAACAACAAGAAGGCCAAGTGCGTGTTTACAGTCTAAGTATTGCTGCGCTCACGTCTATCGTGTTAATTCTGGTATTGATCAAGAGTTTTGCGACATTTCACCGAGCTTTTGTTAACTTTCTTACTTTCTTTTATCGCTGTAAGCGTCAGTATCAAATGATTGATACGAGAAAGTTAGGGTTTGCAGAGTTAAAATCACTCGCAGAATTGGCGAATGAAATGGTCGAGTCCAAAAGAGATATTGAGGCGCGGCTAGCAAGTGTAGAAGCCGAGTTGGCCACTAAGAAAGCCTCATAACCACAGAGGGCACTTTTATTTCTTAAGCGGTCGACTCATTATTGCATCAATAAGGTATAAGCCAAGCAAGGTAGAAGCAAAAATGAAGTTTAACCGCTTAGGAAATAGCGACTTACAGGTGTCGGATGTGTGTTTGGGCACAATGACATGGGGTATTCAAAACACCCAGCAAGATGCAGACGAGCAAATGGCGTTCGCCCTGGATAAAGGCGTGAACTTTGTCGATACGGCCGAAATGTATCCTGTTCCCCCAAATGTAGATACCTATGGCGATACAGAGCGCATTATCGGTAATTGGATTTCACGGAACGAATCAAAGCGCTCTGACATTGTTTTAATGACCAAAATCGCTGGCAGCGGTTTGAAGTACATTCGCAACGCAGGGCCCATTACAGCTGACGCTATCGCAAACGCACTCACCTATTCATTAGAGCGCTTAAAAACCGATTATATCGACGTTTACCAGCTTCATTGGCCGAATAGAGTTACACCTCATTTCGGTAAGCATTGGCCGGATGGTGCTGATCCAACCAAAACCAATCGAGAAAAAGAACTGGATGGTATGCGTGACATCCTTTTAGGCATTAAGCGCGCGCTGGATGAAGGGAAAATTAGACACTGGGGGCTGTCAGATGACACGCCTTGGGGCATTCACGCCTTTCTTACACTTTGCAAAGAGCTGGATATGCCGCTTCCAGTTTCTATCCAAAATGAGTTCAGTTTACTTCATGCGAAAGACTGGCCTTATTTAATTGAAATGTGTGAACTAGAGAACATTGCTTACCTTCCGTGGTCGCCGTTAGCAACGGGTATGTTAAGTGGTAAGTATCAGGATGGAGCCAGACCGGAAGGTAGTCGTTGGACACTAGCTCAGCGTATGGGGTTATTTAGAGATAAAGCGCCAGCGCAGGCAGCTACAGCAGAATATATGAAGATTGCAGAAAACGCAGGAATAACACCTTCGCAGCTCGCTTTGGCGTGGTGTAAGCAAGTGCCTGGTGTTACCTCAACAATTATTGGTGCTACCACTGTGCCTCAACTTAAAGAAAATATAGACGCGTTTGATATTTCACTTTCGAAGGAAACATTGGACGACATTCACAGTGTACTAAGGCAGTATCCTTTAGGCTTCTAAGCGAATTTATTTTCTTCCTAAGAATGGCGGGGTAGCACTTCACTCCCCGTCATTTTTGTGTAATACGCACGTCATATTATGAGTTTTTCAAGTATGAAGTTGTGCGTATTATGTCAATGATTGACCCTCAACTAGCCCAGAACAGCGTGCTAGAAAAAGCACATAACTGGCGTAAGTGGCTTCTTTTAGCCTTGTTAGTCTATGTGATGTTATTAGCTGTTAGCATGATTGGCAGCGGATTCAAATTTGCTACTGGCGACCACGCGAAATCTCTTTTTAGTTTTGCTTCTAATCCTGTCATGGGATTGATTATTGGTATGGTGTGTACCGCACTTATTCAGTCTTCAAGTACGGTTACCTCTATTATTGTCGGAATGGTAGCGGGTGGTTTACCCATAACTATCGCTATACCCATGATGATGGGTGCCAATATTGGGACCAGTATTACCAACACCCTGGTGAGCCTCGGTCATGTTGCAAAAAAAGAAGAGTTTCAAAGAGCCTTCAATGCGGCCACTATTCATGACTTCTTCAATGTACTGTCGGTACTAATTTTCTTACCTCTTGAAATGGCGTTTGGTATTTTGGAGTTTTTAAGTGCCCAATTGGTTGCGCTTCTTCATACTGGTGAAGCCATCGGTGTGTCTGGTGTTAATCCTATTAAAGCGATGACGCAACCGGTAACAGACTTAGTTACACAAGCATTCTCCTTTTTACCTTCTATTTATCCGGGCGTAGCGAAAATAATTCTTGGCATTGGCCTTATTATGTTTTCAATTACCTACATGGGTAAAATTATGAAATCACTTATGGTGGGCAAGGCAAAGGCGTTATTGCATACCAGCATAGGAAAAGGTCCGCTCTCTGGAATAACGTCGGGTGCTGTGATGACAGTGCTAGTGCAGTCCTCGTCAACTACTACATCGCTTATGGTACCTTTGGTTGGTAGTGGAATTTTAAAAGCTAAGGATATCTATCCGTTCACATTGGGCGCGAATATAGGCACCTGTATCACTGCGCTTATCGCAGCGTTGGGTGTAGTGGGGGTTAATAGTGGATTTGCACTACAAATAGCGCTTGTGCACCTGATTTATAACGTTCTGGGCGTTACGCTTATTTACGGGCTGCCTTTATTGCGCAATATTCCGCTCAATTTGTCTTATCAATTATCAGTGATAGCGGCAGAGCGGAAAATGTACGGTGCAGCTTATATCGGTGGCTTATTTTTTATTATGCCTTTGGGTATTATCTTCACCACTATGTAGCTAACGTAGCGCGCCATTCTATTTTCTGTATGCACAAAAAAACGGCGCTGATGAGCTCAGTGCCGTTTCTCTTTTTTAACTTAGCGCATTTCTTAGAATGCGTATTTTGCTGAAACTTGGAAGCGGTTCATGTCGCCTTCAAGGCCGGCTTCAATCTCACGCTTTGCGAAAGCGTATTCAGCACCAACGGTTAGCGCTTTAGTTGGCGAGTACAAGTAGTTTACACGTGTACTATAAGTGCTTTCAGTGGTGGCTAAACCTGTTAATGATACGTCATTGTCTGCTTCAAACGCCGAGAACATGATGCTACTGCGCGCTTTTTCGCTCCACTTGTGACGATACGCAATGCCGTAACCTGTTGAGTCTATGGCTTCAAGGTCGCCGCTTTCGGTAAGTACTGCACCATTAACTGCGTTTAGCGCAGAGTATCTGCCTAAACCTTTACCCGTGTTGAACGTGAAGCGAATATCGTCGCCATTAGACAAATTGTATTTACCGGTTACCGATACACCAAAGCTGGTTTCGTCCGCATCAATGCCAGCGGCATTATCGTAAGACAACTGTCTTAATAAGCCCGCAACTTTTACATAACCCCAGTCATACTTTGACGTATAGGCAGCTACAAAGTCTGGAACGCTGTTGTCGTCACTCGTAATTCGGCTACCACCGCCAAATGGCGTAATGGTTGATTCTGGGTTTTCAAGCGCAAGCTGAAGGCCGCCGTTGGTATATCTCACCATAACTTGACGACCAAAGGTAATACCGTCAGTCGTACCAATGAAATCAAGAGACTCTGGTAGTGAACCAACGTCCATGAATGTCGTCCAAGTTTGACCTACCAACCAGTTTTTGTAGGTAAGGTATGCATGGCGAACACGAGGCACGTAAGAGTTACTGATACGCTCATCACCGCCGCTCGTTACAATGAAGTCGAGCTCGAAAACACCGTTAATGGTATCGCCTTCAGCAGTTGGAGTAGAAGTAGCAAAGCGGAATCGTGACGTTCTGATATGCGCGTCAAATTGTGGATCTTCGTCAACGCCACCAACAGGTGTTAGTGAAGGAATATAGAAATCGCGACCTACGCTACCTGATGCAATGGTGCCATCTGAGTAGTCACTAACCATAGCGTCGACTTTAATGTAGCCTGTGAATTTCACACTTGTGTCGCCGATTGTTGCTGCTTGTGCTGCACCTGTAGATGCTGCCAGGCACAGCGCTACTGCTGTAGCCGTATTTTTTATTTTAGCTTTCATCGTGTCTGTTCCAAAAAAGTGGTTAAATAAATGTAAATTCAACGTTAGCATTGCTGATTGTGTACTTATTATCTCAAAATTAAATAAGCCAATGGTCGCATAAGACTATAGTCGTAATACTTTTCTAGTAGAACCTTAGTTGTATGCTGCTAAGACCAAAGTCTCATTTTGCTTTGTGGGTGAATGGCTAGAGTGTTTCACCATACAACAAGAATTTTACATCATTGATATTGGAGGCAATCTTTATGACCGCCAGCAAAACTTATCCTGTGCCTGAGAACATTCTTCAGTCTACACATTTAACCGCATCTCAATATGATGAGATGTATAAGCAATCTGTAGAGCAACCTGAAGCGTTCTGGGCTGAGCACGCATCCATGCTTGAGTGGTATCAAAAGCCCACCAAAATTAAAAACACAATGTTTGGTGAAAACGATGTGTCTATTAAGTGGTTTGAAGATGGTGAGTTAAATGCCAGCTATAACTGTATTGACCGCCATCTAGCTGATAATGCCACAAAAGTCGCCTTTCACTGGGAAGGTGACTCACCAGAAGATAGCCAAGATATCACGTATCAACAAGTGCACTATGAAGTTTGTAAATTAGCGAATGCACTTAAAGAAATGGGCGTAGCAAAAGGTGATCGTGTTGCGATTTACATGCCCATGGTACCTGAGGCTGCCTACGCCATGCTAGCGTGTGCCCGAATTGGTGCAGTGCACTCGGTGATTTTCGGTGGATTTTCACCTAACGCTATTGCCGATCGTATCAATGACAGCAACGCCAAAGTCGTGATTACTGCTGATGAAGGCCGTCGTGCTGGAAGAAGTATTCCACTGAAAGCGAATGTGGATAAAGCACTGTCTGGTGATGCGTGTCCGTCTATTACTCATGTTTTAGTTCATAAGCTCACAGGAGGAGAAGTAGACTGGAATGCTAAGCACGATGTGTGGTGGCATGACGCTGTTGATGGCGTGTCAGCGCAGTGTGAACCAGAGGTAATTAACGCGGAAGACCCACTGTTTATCCTTTATACATCAGGCTCTACTGGAACGCCAAAAGGTGTAGTACACACCACGGGCGGGTATCTCTTATATTCTGCGATGACCTTTAAATATGCCTTTGACTACAAAGAAGACGATGTTTATTGGTGTACCGCTGATGTAGGCTGGATCACAGGCCACAGCTACATGGTTTATGGCCCTATGGTGAACGCCGCATCACAAGTGTTCTTTGAGGGTGTACCAACCTATCCAGACGTTAAGCGTATTGCTCAGGTAGTGGAAAAATACAAAGTAAATAGTTTATATACCGCACCAACTGCGATCCGCGCATTAATGGCCCACGGAGATGTTCCAGCTGAAGGGTGTGATGTCTCATCGCTTCGTCTGTTAGGAACAGTAGGTGAACCTATTAATCCTGAAGCATGGGAATGGTACCACCGCGTAATTGGTATGAGCCGTTGTCCTATCATCGATACATGGTGGCAGACAGAAACAGGTGGACACATGATCCTGCCTTTACCTGGCGCTACGGAGTTGAAACCTGGCTCAGCGACTCGTCCATTCTTCGGCATTCAGCCTGCGCTATTTGATGCTGACGGTAATGAGCTTGAAGGGGCAGCAGAAGGTAATCTTGTTATTAAAGACAGCTGGCCGAGCCAAGCTCGAACGGTTTATGGCGATCATCAGCGCTTTATCAACACCTACTTTAGCGCTTACAAAGGTGTGTACTTCACCGGTGATGGTGCTCGTTGCGACGAAGATGGCTTTTACTGGATCACCGGTCGTGTAGATGACGTGTTAAACGTTTCTGGACACCGTTTGGGCACCGCTGAAATCGAAAGCGCACTTGTTGCCCATCCTAAAGTGGCTGAAGCTGCCGTTGTTGGCTTCCCACATGATATCAAAGGGCAGGGTATCTACGTTTACGTAACGCCAAATGAAGGGGTTGAAGCAGATGAAGCCCTTACTAAAGAGCTTAAGGCGTGGGTGCGTCAAGAGCTAAGCCCGATTGCTACACCTGATATGATCCAATGGTCTCGCGGATTACCTAAAACCCGCTCTGGTAAAATAATGCGCCGTATTTTGCGTAAGATTGCCGCCAATGAGCATGAGCAATTAGGTGACACATCTACGTTGGCGGATCCATCGGTTGTTGATACACTGATAGAGGAACGTCTAAATAAGTAGAAACTAAGGATATAGACAATGATAACCCTTCTAATCGCTGATGATCATCCGCTGTATCGCGATGCACTAAGAGGCGCGTTGTCGTTGTCACTTCCAGCCTTAACCCTCAAAGAGGCGGGAGACCTTAACACTACAGTCGATATTCTCAACAACGAGGATATCGACTTATTGCTGCTTGATTTGCACATGCCGGGTAGCAATGATTTGTTTGGCTTGCTGCATATTCGAAAACTCTTTCCCGAACTTCCTGTTGCCGTAGTCTCTGGCACAGAAGACACCACACTTATTTCAAAGATTATTAGCGTGGGCGCGCTAGGATTCATCCCAAAAACTGCCAGTGCGCAAGATATTGCAAACGCCGTAGAAGCAATTCTGGATGGCGATGTATGGCTACCTGATAACTTAAGTGAAGACGTTGATGAGGTGAATGAAGAGTTCTCTGAATTAGCGGACAAAGTTGCCTCGCTAACACCTTCGCAATACAAGGTGCTTTGTTACATGCGAGACGGCTTGCTTAACAAGCAAATTGGCTTTAATTTAGATATCGCAGAGGCCACGGTTAAAGCGCATGTTACTGCTATCTTTAAAAAGTTGGGCATAAACAACCGCACACAAGCGGTACTTATTGCTTCACAACTTGAGTTGGAGCCGCCGGTTCAGTAACGTCGAACTTAAGCACGGCTTCTGAGGTAGCAAATTCCGGTAAGAACTTTTCTAATGCCAAGCGGCTTTGTTCACTGAGCAAAGGATTGTCAATTTCAATAACCGTTCGCCCTTCGGTAAGTGCCATACCTTCTCTAAAGTTATCGTGAGCTAACAGTAGCTCCTGAAACTTACCCGTTTCGAAGAGCCTTAACAGACCTTCAGCTATCCGCCCGGCTAATGCCTGATTGTCGCTTCCTACAAAGAAAAAGATGGGGCTTGGATACGATATTATAAGGTGTTCATCAATAGTTAGGCCGCGAGAAAGGGTTTTGTCTGATAGCTCCTCTTTGATTTCCATTACGCTTCTTGGAAACATATCGGCGAAGCCTTCCGAAACAATGCGAAATGACGCCCGGTAGGTCGTTTCCAACACTGGGATATCGTTTGCGCGAAATATCTTCGTATCGGGCCAGTCGTAGCCCAAAACCGCGCGGTATGCTCGTAACGCGTTTAATGACTTTACTTCTTTAAGTCGCGTATCGCCTTCTCTGACCAGCAGTGCACGCTTACCAAAAAGACCCGCCATAATGGGAATGCGAATGGGCAGGAACTGACGTTCACGCTCTGTCGAGGTAACGCTCCACGTCACGTCTAGCATGTTGTGTTCAAGGCTGCGTAGTTGACGTTCTTGCGCCGTTTCTTGGTCGCTGACAATCAGTTCAAAAGAACCGTATTGAGGTTCAGTAACGCGCAGTGATTCTGTGAGAAGACGTTTAGCGTAGGCGTATACGGCGTCTCGTCCAGGATGAATATTTGGCAAGCGGAGAACGGTGTGAGGTAAGTCAGTACTTACCTCATTTGTGTTTTGCTGCTGAGCATGAGCACTCAATAGTGTAAATACACTCAACAGTAAAGCGGCAACACTTAGGGCTTTTTTCGTAACGTCCATATTTTGTATTTCATGCACTAAACGCATGCCTTACTGCAAGTTGCCGCAGGTATTAACGTTGTTTAACCATTGGCAAACTTGTATTGCTAGTCTTTCCCCGTCAGCAAAAAGTCGTGTTCGGGGTCTACAATAAATTGACCACTCATCGCTTCTCTTCCGAGCAGCATCAAATAGGTCATTTCAGAGCGGTCCGTTAGGGTTAACTGAATATCCCACTGGTACCCGTCCATTATTATAGGCGTAATTATAACATAGCGCTTCTCAAGTGTAGCCGTTGAGCTTTTTACGCGTTTTTGTCCTTCTACACGTGCTTCTCTGCGAACCACGCGTTCAACGTTGTGAATGTCCGGATGAATATCAAATTTAATCCATAATTCACCGTCTTGATCAAACTCTTCAATGTTATCAACGTGAAGTGAAGACGTTGCCGCCCCTGTATCAACGCGTACGTTCAAATCAGAGATGGCGAGTTTGGGTAAATCGCACAGCTCTACCGCACCAACAATTTTTTTATTGTTCATCAGTTTTTCTACCAATTTTATAAAACAGGACCCTGTTCTGGTGGCAATAAATTGTCTTGTAATAATTCTACGTGTTCTGCAACAGTATCAGGCTCTGAAAAGTATGCAATGTGGTATACCGCTTCACCTTCTTGGGTAAGCGGAATATTTTGTTTACCAATTACAACACCTTCTGCAGGGCTTTCAAGGCTGTCTAAATAATTGCCAAACGGATCAGCAATAATGGCCAGTTTGTCACCTTTCTCAACATGGTCACCTAGCTGTGCTAGATGCGTCACAAAGCCACTTTCTGGCGCGCGAACCCATCCACTTTGGCGCGCTATAAAACGCTCGATACTGTGGCCCTTACTGCGGCTTTTATTCAGCATGCCCAAATGACGCATGGTATTAATAATGCCTCTTACGCCGGCACGAATAGAAAACTCGTCATAACGTAACGCTTGGCCTGCTTCGTAAAGCAGAATTTTAACGCCACTTTCACTGGCCGATTCGCGCAAAGAGCCATCGCGTAACTCTGCGTTAAGAAGTACAGGTACGCCAAACGCTTTTGCCATTTCCAGTACTTCTGGGTCGTCTAAGTCAGCGCGAATCTGAGGCAAGTTACTACGGTGTATAGCGCCGGTATGAAGGTCAATGCCGACATCGCACTTACTTACCACTTCTTTGAAAAACAAGTTGGCTAATCTACCGGCAAGCGAACCTTTTTTACTCCCTGGAAAACTGCGGTTCAAATCGCGTCTATCGGGTAAATAACGAGACTGGTTTAGTACGCCGTACACATTAACCATAGGCACCGCGATAAGGGTTCCTCTTAGGCGTTCAATCGCTTTTGAGCGGATAAGTCTGCCTACTATTTCGATGCCATTTAATTCGTCACCGTGAATGGCTGCGCTGACGAACATAATGGGACCTGGTCGCTTTCCTCGTTTAACGTAAACCGGAATGCTCATATTGGTGGCCGTGTACAACGGCGGCATTTCTAACTCAATCTTTTTTGTTTCGCCAGGAGCAATGTTTTCACCCCCAATTCTTAAAACATCATTTACCACTAACGTTTTCCTATATTTACGTTATTGCATAGCAAAGGTTAAAGGGCGCTAGCCCTTTCCACGGGTTTTTGTTTTGTGCGGCTCTGCGCTTTTTTCAATGAACTCGATGATCATGCTGGCGACATCTTTATTGGTCGCTTTCTCAATGCCTTCAAGGCCCGGCGAAGAGTTTACTTCCATAACGACTGGACCGTTGTTCGAACGAAGAATATCTACGCCACAACAATTTAGTCCCATCGTTTTAGCCGCATCTACCGCAGTTTTGCGTTCCGCTGGACTTAGACGAACTAAACTTGCCTGACCGCCACGGTGAAGGTTAGAGCGGAATTCCCCAGGTGCTGCTTGGCGCTTCATCGCTGCTACAACTTTTCCACCTACCACGAAGCAACGAATATCTGCACCGCCCGCTTCTTTAATGAATTCTTGTACTAAAATACTGGCGTTAAGACCCATAAAGGCTTCAATGATCGACTCTGCCGCTTTTTGCGTGTCTGCCAATACCACGCCAATACCTTGCGTGCCTTCAAGCAACTTAATAACCACTGGGGCGCCGCCAACCGTCTTAATAACATCGTCGATTTTGTCAGGGTGGTGTGCGAAGCCTGTTCTCGGCATACCGATGCCTTTACGTGATAAAAGCTGCAACGAACGCAATTTATCTCGAGAGCGGCTAATCGCTACTGACTCGTTAAGGCTGTATGTGCCCATCATTTCAAATTGGCGAACGACCGATGTGCCGTAAAAGCTAACCGATGCGCCAATTCGCGGGATCACTGCATCGTAATAGGGTAGTCGCTTACCGTTATAGCGAACCGACGGTCGCGCACTGGTGATATCCATGTAGCAGTGCATGGTATCGATAACGTCAACCTGATGCCCGCGAGCCTGCCCAGCTTCGACTAAGCGTGAAGTAGAGTAAAGACGAGGATTTCTAGAAAGAATTGCAATGCGCATTATAAAAAAGCCTGTAGTTTGTGTTTTATTTTGTCGTTTTATTGACCAATCTATTACCACGTTAGAACGTGATGATACCAATCCGTATAGATAATTGCCCATTCAGAAGGCGCTGGCAAGTTTCCTAGCGAAGCGTGGGAATGCAGGAATGGCTGTTCCCTTTCAAATTCCCAGAATGAAGCTAGGAAGCTTGCCAGACCTTCCCGAAGGGCGAGTTTAAAATGTCCGTACTCTTTGTTGTGTCACCTTGATGTAGAACCACTATGCCTGCGGTAACACGCCGCGATTACGAACATTTTAACTCTCGCTGAGTGGGTAATTATCTATGCGGACTGGTATTAATTAGACAAGTCATTTTTGCGCGCATACTAATGTAAGTGTTCGGGGGTGTCTTACGAATAATTCTTGTTGTGTCGATTGCTTTTAATGCATGAACTTGACTGTTTTTCACGTTAGCATTAGAGCGCGTTGGCCTTTTTAACGTAAAATCAGAATTTAAGGTCAGTCTGCTTAACAAAAAATGTGAGGATTTGGGTTAATGAATGAGTGGTGGCATGGGTTTTTGGCGTGGTTAACTCAATACCAGTCAAATGTCGTGTGGAGTGGTTTGGTTTTACTAATTTATTTGGCAATGTCTCGCAAGTTGCTGCCAAAATTAGAAACCAATATCGTAAAGTCAAAGTTAAAATCAAATAGTGCTATTAAAGGACTTTTTGCTGCACGGGTTATTGTCGCTACGGTATCGTTAGCCTTGTTGTTGCTAGCATGGGGGATCGATTTTTCTGGGCTCTTAGTGCTTTCCACTTCTATCATCACGGTAACCGGTGTTGCGCTTTTTGCTAGTTGGTCACTCATCAGTAACATCACTGCGTATTTTATTTTGCTCACAAACGTAGCGTATCGCAGAGGTAATTATGTGCGCATTCTCGACGGCGATAACTTCATTGAAGGTGTGATTGCCGATGTAGGGCCGTTTAGCACGCGCTTGCTTACCGCTGAACGTGAAACCCTCATGTATCCTAATAACCTAATTTTAACCCGTCCTGTTTTGCTCAACCCTAAAGAGAAGTGGGGAGCAATGGGGAAAGTGGTGGCGAAATCGAGCGTAGAAACGCCGGTGGTTAAAACTGAAGAAAGTAAACCACACGACGAATTACTCTAGACGTCTTTCCTTACACATATAGCGAAAAACCTGCAGCGAGCTACTAGCTACACGTTTTTCGCCTCCCTGATGTAGCGCGTCATACTTTGAAGTAGTGCGCGCAGTTTCGCTGGTTTTAGCGGTTTAGCTAAGAAGTTTACGCCTTGGGCTTTACACTGTGTAACTAAGCTTTCATCTGGTGTCGCCGTTATGAGCGCTGCTGGCACCACAATGTTAAGTCGATGTCTTATCTCTTCAATCAAAGCCAGCCCATTTTTCTCGCTGTCATGACTGAGCTGATAATCCATGAGTAAGATTTGAGGCTGAATAGTCTCACAGACTTTTAAAGCGTCATCCCAGTTGTTCGCAAGCACCACATTGACTCCCCATTTCTGTAATAGGGTCTGCATGGCATCTAAGTTCTCTCTTTGATCGTCCACGCAAAGCACGTCCATGCCTGTAAATGTTGTACTGCGGGGCTTTGCTGTAACGTTGGATACCTGTTTCGGCTCAGCTTTATCCAAGCTAAACGCAAAACAGCTGCCTTTGCCTATTTTCGAGGTAACACTAATATCGCTGTTCAACTGCAGACTTAAACGTCGAACAACCCCCAAGCCAAGACCTATACCGTGTTCCTTGCTTTCGTTTGCGCGGAAAAAGTCACCAAAAATGCTGTCTTTTTTATCGGTAGATATGCCAATGCCTGTGTCGATAACTTTGAAATAAACGGTGTCTTTGACAGGCTTAATAATGAACAAGACGCGTCCACTTTCCGTGTATTTCACCGCATTTGAAAGCAAGTTTTGGGTTATTCGGTATAAGTACGTTTTGTCAGCTTTTACCCAGCACGGGCGTATAATCGCTTTAAAACCAAGTCCTTTTTCCCGCGCGCGCATCGCCATTTCGTCCACAAGTGGTGACAGCAGGGTCCTTACATCAATAGACTCAATATCGGGTTTCATTTCACCTTGATCCAAGCGTGCAATATCCAGCAAAGTGCCAATCAGTGTTTCGCTAGACGTCACGCTATGGCTAAGCTTTTGAATAATGGCTAGCGCTGACTCAGTCAGTTCTTGTTCTTCAAGGGCGCTCACGTAGAGCTTGGCCGCATTTAGCGGCTGCAAAACATCATGGCTTGCAAGCGCCAAGAAGCGGGTTTTACTGGCATTGGCATCTTCTGCAGCCTTTCGTGCCCTTATCAGTTCTTTCTCGGCATCAGAGCGCCGTTCTATTTCAAGTCGAAGCTCGGCGTTTATGGAGTGTACTTCTTCAGTGCGCTTCTTAATACGAGCCTCAAGGTCAATGTTTGATTCTTCAAGCGCTTGCTGTATTTCCACGTGTCCGGTGATGTCGTTGAAGCTTGTTACGAAGCCTCCGCCAGGTAAAGGATTACCTACCATCTCAATAACCCGTCCATCCATTCGTTGTCGTGTGAAGCGATGGGGCATACCAGAGCGCAAATGAGCCAGCCTTTTTTCTACTTCACCGTCTACGTTATCTGTGCCGAACTCACCTTGTGAAGCGTTATACCGAATAAGCTTTTCTATAGGCGTACCTACTGCCAACAAGTTATCAGGGTAAGGGTAGAGGTTGGCATAGCGTTTATTCCACGCTACCAAATTTAAGTGTTTGTCGACTACGCTAATACCTTGGTCCATGTTTTCAAGTGACGTGAGTAGTGCAGTCATATTAAATTGCATGGCTTGCGTTGTGTCATCGAAGAAGTTGATAACCTCGGTAAAGTCCATCTTCTTACCACGCAATGCGCTGTCTAGCAGTACTTTGGCACTCGATGCGCCAATAACGCCACCCAAGGCGCGTTCGCAAAATGATAAAAACGACTCATTCGGCGTATCGTCGTGCTTTAATTGGCAATTATTGAGTTGCTGATATTGTTCCAACAATTGTTCACAACGACCGGATCCCATAAAGGTCGACAATAGCGTTATAAGATCGGAGACGGTCACGTTAGTTGCCTGCGCTTTAACGGTATTGTTAGTGGAAATGGCAGGAGACACAAAGGCTTCAGCTTGCATTCTGTCGATAAGACGCTGCGGTGCAAAGTGTGAAAAGAGTATGTAAACAAAGCTGTTTGCCGCTAAGCTAATCATAGCGCCTTGGCTAATGAGTTCGTTTTGTTCCATTTGTGAAACTTGCTCGCTCACGATGGGAAGTACAAGCCACAACACCCAAATCACTAGTCCCACCATTAGCCCTGCGTAAACCCCGTGCGCATGCGCGCGCTTCCAGTAAAGTCCGCCAACAATGGCTGGCATAAGCTGGATAACTAACGAGAACGCAATAAGCCCAATTGAATGAAGCGAGCGGCTGCTGGTCATTTGCTGGTGGTACAAAAACGCCATAAGCAAGATAAACGCGATGACGATACGGCGAATAAGCCTGATTTTGCTCGACACGTCCTGTTTGTCATCGGTATTGCCTGTAAATGCAAGAATACGCGGCAGAATCACATCGTTGGTGAGCATAGTACTCAGTGTGAGTGTTGCCACAATGATCATAGCTGTTGCGGCAGAGAGCCCGCCTACAAAAACAATCACTTGAAGAAGAACTGACTCTGAAAATACAGCCAGCGACAGTACGTAAGAGTCGGGCTCGATATTACCGCCAGCAAAAATGGCTTTGCCTGCAATGGCAATAATAGGAATTACCGCTGAAATGATGGTCAGGTAAAGAGGGAATAACCACCTTGCCGTGCGCAGATGGCCTAGGCTTAAGTTATCAATAATGGCAACGTGAAATTGTCTAGGTAAACAAACAATGGCCGCTGCCGCCATGATAGTTTGAGCGATAAAAGTAAACGAACCAAACTGCGCCAAGGCTATTTCATTGGTGAAACTTTCGAAAAATGGACCAGACTGGGTGCGCTTCCACGCACTATAACCAACAATGGCAACCAGCACTAACGCCAGTAATTTAATGGTCGACTCGAAGGCGATAGCCAGCATCAAACCCCGTCGGTATTCGGTGACGTCCGTTTGCCGAGTACCGAAATATATTGCGAATGCCGCGATGAAACCAGTGGCGGCAATAATAATGCCGTTGCTGTTAGGCTGCTGAGTAAGAAGTTGGAAAGTAGCGCCCACTGCTTTTAATTGAAGCGCGATATAAGGAATAGTGGCAAGGAGCGCGATAAGCGTAACTACCAAAGCTACGGTTTGGCGCTTTCCATAGCGCGACGCGATGAAGTCGGAAATGGTAGTGATGTGTTGCTTCTTGCTGACGAGGGTTAACTTGTAAATAAACTTATAACCCAAGACGTAAACGAGAATAGGCCCAAGCATGATTGGCAGGTAAATCCAGGTGTCTCTACTTGCTTGGCCTACCATGCCGAAAAAAGTCCATGCAGTACAATAAATAGCGAGGGCCAGCGAATATATAGCGGGATGTGACGTTAGTGCTCTAGCGGTGGGCGAGTTCTTTTCACCCCAACTCGCCAGTGAAAACAGCAAGAAGAGGTACAGTACTGCAAGTGTTACCCAACCAAAAACCATAACGTTCCTTTTAACTTAGTTTTAACAATGCTGTTGCTATTATAATCATTTCGACCATGGTCTACCTACGACCATGGTCTCATTTTGAAATTTTAAAGGCAGGTCTAGAGTAATACGCGAGCTCCTAAATGCTTGACTTTGCTGCCTGTGATTGTCTTTCCTCAACCACGTGACACGCAGCAATAACGTTAACAAAGCCGGGCGTTAGGAATATGTAAAATCATAACAATCAATTAACCTGACATGAGGGTGAAACAATGGCATTTAGAAACGAAGAGGACAAAAAAGCGTATTGGAGGGAGAATCTCGCTCTTCTCGCCAAGCTTTTAGTTGTTTGGTTTATCGTATCATTCGGTGCCGGCATTATTTTTGTCGATATCTTAAATGAAATCCAATTTTTTGGCTTTAAATTAGGCTTCTGGTTTGCACAGCAGGGCGCAATTTACGTATTTGTTGCATTGATCTTTGTCTACATGGCGAAGATGAACGCCATGGACAAACGCTACGGCGTAGATGAGGAGTAAATCATGGACGTTCAAACTTTAACGTTTATTATCGTTGGCGCATCGTTTGCGCTTTATATCGCTATCGCTATTTGGGCTCGCGCAGGCTCAACTAACGATTTTTACGTTGCAGGTGGCGGTGTACCTCCCGTTATGAATGGGATGGCAACGGCAGCAGATTGGATGTCGGCAGCCTCGTTCATTTCAATGGCGGGTCTTATCTCATTTATGGGGTATGACGGTGCAGTATATCTAATGGGGTGGACAGGTGGTTATGTTCTACTTGCGCTTTGTTTAGCTCCCTATTTACGTAAATTTGGCAAATTCACGGTACCTGACTTCATTGGGGATCGTTATTACTCACAAACCGCGCGTACGGTTGCTGTATTTTGTGCAATCTTCGTTTGCTTTACATACGTTGCAGGTCAAATGCGTGGCGTAGGTGTGGTATTCAGCCGCTTCTTAGAGGTTGATATTGTGTCTGGCGTGGTTATCGGTATGGTTATCGTGTTCTTCTACACCGTACTTGGCGGTATGAAAGGCATTACTTACACGCAAGTTGCACAGTATTGTGTAATGATTTTCGCCTACATTGTACCTGCGGTATTTATCTCTATGATGGTAACAGGACATATCCTGCCGCAAACCGGCTTTGGTGCAACCTTAGCAGACGGTTCGGGGGTGCATATGCTGCAGAAACTCGATAATTTATCTGTCGAGTTAGGCTTTAACGAATACACCTCAGGAACAAAAAGTACCATTGATGTATTCTTTATCACCTTTGCGTTAATGGTAGGTACAGCGGGTCTTCCACACGTAATCGTTCGCTTCTTCACTGTGCCTAAAGTTCACGATGCGCGTAAATCTGCAGGCTATGCACTAGCGTTTATCGCAATTCTATATACCACAGCACCGTCACTAGCAGCGTTTGCCCGTGTGAATATGATCGAAACCATTAATGGACCTGAAATGACGGGAACCAGCTATGAAGAAGCGCCGTCGTGGATTAAAAACTGGGAACAAACTGGCCTTATCACATATGAGGATAAGAACGGTGATGGCAAGATGTTCTATTCGGGTGACGAGCGCAACGAAATGAAAGTTGACCGCGATATCATGGTATTGGCTAACCCTGAAATTGCGAACTTACCTGCGTGGGTTATTGCACTCGTTGCAGCGGGTGGTGTGGCAGCAGCACTGTCAACGTCCGCAGGCTTGCTGCTGGTTATTTCAACCTCTGTTTCCCATGATTTACTGAAACGAAACTTTATGCCAAACATAACCGATAAAGCCGAGCTCATGTATGCGCGACTTGCTGCTGGGGTGGCCATTGTTATAGCAGGTTACTTCGGTATCAATCCGCCAGGCTTTGTTGCACAGGTGGTGGCATTTGCCTTCGGCTTAGCGGCGTCGAGTTTCTTCCCGGCAATTATTATGGGTATCTTCAGCAAGCGCATGAACGATAAAGGTGCTATTGCTGGTATGATTTCAGGTATTGCCTTCACTGCGGCTTACATTATTTACTTCAAATTTGTAAACCCAGCGGCCAATACGTCTGACAACTGGTGGTTTGGTATTTCTCCTGAAGGTATTGGTACTTTAGGTATGATGGTGAACTTCATTGTGGCTTTCCTTGTGTTCAAAGCAACAGATGAAGCGCCAGAAGAAATCCAAGAACTGGTTGAAAGCATTCGTTATCCTAAGGGAGCGGGTGAAGCATCAGCGCACTAAACTAATGTTGCCTTAAGATAGGCTTTAGCAAAATAAAACCAATCTACTGGCGAAAGTGAGTAGGTTGGTTTTTTCTTTTTGTGAACTGGACATTTCCTATGACTGCGATGGCTAAACAAGTTGAAGACTTTCTCAACACATCAGCACCTTTTGACGTGCTGGATAAAGAGCAAAAGCTTGAGCTAGTAAAACATACTGAATTGATTTACCTGACAGCGGATAATGTGGGCGACCTGCAAAAGGGCGAAGCGTCACTTTTTCTTATTCAAAATGGACAGTTTTCCGTCCAAGATTCAGATGCCCCTTTACGCCATTTAAGTGAGGGCGACTACTTCGGCTACACCAATATAATGGAAAAACGTAATTTTTCATTAAGCATCAGTGTAGACAGCCCAGGTCTGGTTTACTGTTTTGAAGCATCTGCTGTTACCCCGTTATTTGAACTGCCAGCAATTCGAAATTTTTTTGATGGGCTGCGCAATAATGCCCTTCAAAACCATGCTATTTCCGATAGTAATTCCATGTGGCTTTATAAAGGGCTTGAGGATGTTATTAATAAGTCTCCCGTGTCGGTGGACGTAGAAACCTCAATTACAGCCGCGGCGCAGCTTATGACAACTCAGAAAGTATCGTCATTGCTGGTTACACGAGAAGATAAGCTTATTGGCATTATCACCGACCGAGACTTACGTTCAAGAGTGGTTGCTGCCTCTCTCGATATTCATCTTCCAGTCAGCCATATAATGACGCCTAATCCTGCGCAGATAATGGGAAATAGAACGCTATTTGATGCCTTGGCGCTTATGACCGAAAGGAACATCCATCACTTACCCGTTATCGACCAGCAAACCCTTGTGCCATTGGGTATGGTGACAGCCAGCGATATTATTCGTCATCAGCGTGGTAACGTTCTTTTTATAATTGGAGAGCTAAGCAAAGCGGAAAACCTTTACGAATTAACACGGCTATCCTGGCAATTGCCGCATTATTTCTCTGCTCATGCGAAAAAAGCAGGGGACTATGACATTGCTGGCAAAATTTTGTCTCAAGCTACCGATATTATGACAAGAAAGCTTATTGGCTTTTTCCAACAGGCTAACGGTAAAGCACCCATGATGTTTGCGTGGCTTGTTTATGGCTCACAGGCAAGAGAAGATCAGACGATGGGTTCGGATCAAGATAATGGACTGCTTCTTGCTGAGCGGCCAAGCGAAGCGCAAGCAGAATATTTCGCAAAAATGGCTGATTATGTGTGTAACGGTTTGGCCAAATGCGGCATTAAACTGTGCGATGGTAATATTATGGCGAGCAATCCTAAGCTTAGACTCTCACTTGAAGAAGCCATTGAAGAAGCTAAGCGATGGGTAAAGGCGCCAACTAAAGATGCGATTATGCACTTTAATATTTTTCTTGATGTTCGCTGCGCAGCCGGGGATATAAGTTTATTTAAGCAGTTGCAGCGTCAAAGGGCCCCCTTGATGAAGCAAAATATGTTCTTAGCAGCGCTTACGAGAAATAGTAACGAAATATCGGTTCCGCTTTCCATGTTTCAAAAGTTCATTTATGAAAAAGGCCGTAAAGAGAAGGACGTGATCGACCTTAAAACCCGAGCCGTGGCCTTAATCAACAATATCGCCCGCATATACGCGCTAGCTGATGGCGTGACGTTGCCTAATACACTTGCCCGGTTAGACGCGCTATCGGAAAATTCACAGCTCTCAAAAAGAGATGCGACTAACCTACGTGATATTTGGCTATTTTTAAATCGTTTGCGTTGGCGTCATCAGTTGGAAAATAAAGTAACGGACAATCGTGTGTCGGTTTCAAGTTTATCATCGATAGAAAAGCATCAGCTAAAAGCCGCATTCAAGGCTATAGAACGAACCAATCAAGCAATGGTTATGAAGTTCTCTGGCGGCGTAAGTTAACCCCATGATAACGCGAATAATCGAAGCCTGTGCATCGGTACTGTTTGGGAAGCGTCAATTCAGAAAGTCGTTACGTGATAAAACGTTGGGCGACACCCCTTTGGCGTCTGTTGATTTAGAGCTCACATCGTTAGACCCTGTGACAACTCAAATTACATCGATTGGCTATGTAAGTGGTTCAGCTGGAAAAATTACGCTTTCCTCCAGTGGCTATCACGTTATTAATACGTCAGCGGACTTAGGACAAAGCCCTGTAATACACGGATTGACCTTAGATATTTTGCAACAAGGCGAAGGCTTAGCAGACGCCATCAATTCATTGCTACCACTACTGAAGACACATGTTCTAATTTTTCACAATGCGCGATTAGATTTGATAGCGCTTGATAGTGCCTTCAAACGGTGTGGATTACCGCAGATGGAAGTGCTCTATATTGATACGCTTCAGCTCGCACTTTATCAGTTAAACAAACAACATCAGGTGTTACCGAGTAATAGTGCAACGCTAACGGTTTGTAGGCAACGATTAGACTTACCCGCGTTTCCTGAACACAACGCACTAGATGATGCGTTAGCGACAATACAATTGTTTTACGCCCAGCTAAATGAATTGGGAATTACTTGGGAGAATTCACTCGAGTCTTTGGCTCACACGAATGCTGTCGGCCGTTTTAAGCTGGGAGCACCGCACTAGCGTCTAAAGCGAGGCAATGCTAATTATAGTGCCTAGGCCTTAAGTTTTGTGGGGTGACTCGGTGCGTTTATTTTGCCAGCGCTTACCGCTGTCGGCGACACGAGTTGATTCCGTCCAGAGGTTTTAGCCACATACAGATTTTTGTCTGCTTCTAACATGACGTAGTCTATAGTTTTATTGTCATCAGCATGCTTGACGGCTAAGCCTGCACTTAGCGTAACGCGCTCATACTCAGATGCCGCATGAGGAATATTCAGGTCATAAACCGTTCGCAATAAGCGCTCAGTGACGGCCTTCGCACCGTCTACATCGGTGTTAGGCAGAATAACCAAAAACTCTTCACCGCCAATTCTCACTAATTTGTCCATAGGTCGAAGAAGGGCGTCGTTGATCGTTTTACTGACCTTCCACAAACAGCTATCGCCATCTATATGACCATACATATCATTGAACAGTTTAAAGTGATCAACATCAAAAATAACCAAGGAGAGAGGAGTAACATTACGCAACCCATCTCTCACTAAACGGGGTAAATAGTCGTCTAAATAGTGGCGATTGTAGGCACCTGTTAACTTATCTACATAGATAAGCTTTTCGAGCAAATCGTTTCTAAGCTTGTGATTGATGTGTGATTTTACACGGTTGCGTAGGGTACAAGCGTTTACCGGCTTCACCACAAAGTCAACGCAGCCTGATTCCCAACATCTCGACTCTTCTTCATCACTTGACGAAGAGGTCACGAAAATAATAGGAATGTGAGCACACAACGGCTTTTTTCTTAACAATGCGGTGGTCTGATGCCCGTCTAATTCGGGCATTGAAACATCCATGAGGATTAGGTCAGGCGTATGGTACTTGCAATATTCAATTGCTTCTCTACCTGAGCCCACAGAGGCGCAGGCGACTGTGTCTTCAAGTAAAGTTTCCAGAACAAGTCTGCTGCTGGCTTGGTCGTCGACAATCAGTACTTTGCAATCTGCTAAAGTTCGGTCGCCAACTTGTTCAATATACACAAGTACTCCTAAACACAAAAGTGAGTGTTCAGGTTCAAGAGTACGCCTAATTTTAGAAAATGTGGATTAACCAAAAGTTTAATATTTAACCATTTGGTTCAATTTCACTCTTATCTTCTTACTTTATATCGTTTCTAAGAAAACAAATTAAACACTGCAAGGCCAAATACGCCGAAGGTACACAGCGTACCTATCATATAAAAATAGCTTCTTGGGCTTGGATTTTTTTCTGTAGCGATTGCGTAATACAGTCCCATATGAATGATGCGACTTAGCGCGTAAATCCAAACAAGTGCTGCAAGTATGCTGGTTGATGCGCCAAGAAAAATGCAAAGAAGAGCTGGGAGCGTAAACTGATGAATATTTTCGAGCGAATTGTGAAATGTTCTGTGGCTTCTGAATACGAAACTATCATGACTCAATTCCTCGCTGACTTTCCCAGGAATATAGCGAGACTGTTTTCTGTGAGCGATAGCGGCAACGATGTTTTGCACGAAAACGGTAAAGCTTATAAGCAAAAGACCCGCAATACTATATGTGTAGACTGTGAACACGTGAACTCCTTTCTTTATTCCTTGAATGGATTCAGACGACTGGTTAGATGACAACGAAGGTTTGTTTAAACATGCGTATGTTAAACATGCCCGTGACCAACTAACCGTTTAATGTTTTTACGCCCAGACTTCTTGAAGAGATCGAAGCACATGCATAAATCGATGAACGAAAGCACTAATTTTTAGTGCTTTCGTTTTCAGCGCTTTTCTTTGCAAGAGGGATTACAGCGCCGCTTTAACATCGTTTGGAAGCAACACAGTATCGATCACGTGAATAACACCGTTACTCGTCATGATGTCGGCTTTAATCACATTTGCGTCGTTTATCATAACCTTATTCATATCAGTTGAGACCATTACCTTGCTTCC
The DNA here is from genome assembly GCF_006538305.1 of Alteromonas sp. KUL17. Taxonomy (NCBI): domain Bacteria; kingdom Pseudomonadati; phylum Pseudomonadota; class Gammaproteobacteria; order Alteromonadales; family Alteromonadaceae; genus Alteromonas; species Alteromonas sp. KUL17. The sequence continues at coordinate 6,798 of NZ_BJKJ01000032.1, read as the reverse complement.
TTCGACGGTAGTGGCATCAGATAGCCCAGCTACATCTTTTGCTGTGACTTTACCCGTTACTACGTGATAAGTGAGAATTTTAACAAGGGTTTGCTTATTCTCAGGTTTCAATAGCATTTCAATGGTGCCTGCCGGGAGTGCAGCAAAAGCTTCATCGGTGGGAGCGAAAACAGTGAATGGCCCGTCTCCCTTTAGTGTAGTGACCAAGTCTGCAGACTTAACTGCGGTGACAAGTGTTGAGAACATGTCGTTGCTTGCTGCGGTGTCGACAATATCTTTATGTCCATCCTTTGCATGATGGCCAGCAACCGCTGAGGCACTCAATACAACTAAGAAGAACGCACTAATTAACTTTTTCATACTCTTTCCTTTTACCTATTACATTACGTTAAGTGAAATTCAACATCCTTCGTTTCGTCAACTACTGACCTACGCCACTGAAAGCTACTGAACTGAAAATTGTTACGGCACTTCAGGGAAATTTGATGATTAACTTTGTGTAATGCCAAGTCGCAATGTATGAGCACCTAATGAAGCGAGTAAAATTATGCGTTGAACGGGCTTTAAAGTGAGTTGTAAATAAAATGTAAATTCATGGCGCTCTGCTATACTTAATCTATCGAGTAAATAAGAAAGGTGCCTATTATGAATGCTCGACTCGCTGTTCCTTTGTTGTTATGCATAGTGCTTGCCGCTTGCCAATCTACTGATAATCAGCATGTAAAAGCTGCGCCCACTCTGTTAAATGACAGTCTCTTTCCTTCCTATACGTTATTTCCCGTAGAGTCTTCAGATGAAATTTTTTACTTAGACGAAGACGCACAGTTTTTTGCCGAGGGGGCAGTTTACGAAAAAAGTATCCTGCAAAAGAATGTAAAAGGGTTAGTAAAAGCAATTTTCGATCATTCTGATCGTGGGATGCTTTATCGTAACAGCGCAAATACAACGGCAAATACAACATTTAATAACCGAGCCGCGAACTGCCTGTCTCTTTCTATTATGGCGTACGCTTTGGCAGAACACGTTGGACTCAATGCAACATTTTACGAGGTGGAAATTCCGGAATACTGGACACGACGAGAAGGGTATAGCTTACTGAATGGGCACATTAACCTTCGACTCTCATTGCCAAATGAAAGTCCTGTTGCAGCTGTGGGAGGAACGTGGGCAGACGTTGATTTTGATCCACAAATGCTGCGAAATTACTTCCCAAGAAATGCCGTTTCCAAAAACAAAGTAATAGCAATGTATTACAACAACAAAGGAGCAGATGCCTTAGTGGCGAACAGCTACACTCGGGCCTACAGCTATTTTCGTGCAGCAGCAAAAGTCGCTCCCGAACTTCAGCAGAGCTGGGTGAACTTAGGTGTGCTTTATAGGATGGTGGGTGAATATGAGCAGGCTGAAATGACATACAAACACGCACTATCGTTAAATGAAGAAAACTTAACCGCATGGGAAAATTTATCCATTCTTTACACTTATCAAGATAGAGATGACGAGGCTTTAAAAATAACGCAAATGGTAGAAGCTAAGCGGAAGCATAATCCTTATTACCATTACATTTTAGGAGAACAGGCACTTGAGGCAGGTGATATTGCATTGGCAATAGTTCATTACGAAAGAGGACTAAGACTTGATAATGCGCGCCATGAGATTCTATTTGGGATGGCAAAGGCCTATCACGAGTTAGGTGATGTAAGTGAAGCTCAACGTTATCTAGAGCGAGCGGTCAGGTATTCGTCCAATGAGCAAGAAAAGCAACGCTATTCGTCAAAACTGGCAACGTTAGCAAGCAGTTAAAAAAAAGCCGCAGACTAGCTGCGGCAAAAGAATAACACTACAAAAGGAACTTAATTTATATAACGCCCAGCTCACGAAGGCGCTCTTGCAGGTATGACCCTGCGGTATGACGTTCTGAAAGAACAACATCTGGTCTAGGGTGTAAGAACAGCGGCAATGAAATACGAGATTTCGTCATGTCAGCACCATCTGGGTTTACAACCCTATGCGTAGTTGATGGGAAGTATCCGCCAGATGCTTCTTGAAGCATGTCGCCAATATTCACAATCAAGTTCCCGAAATCACACGGAACTTCAATCCAACTACCGTCTTTAGCTTGTACTTGCAATCCAGGCTCGTTGGCTGCAGGCAAGATAGTAATCAAATTAATATCTTCGTGAGCAGCTGCGCGAATTGCGTCTACTTCTTCATCACCTTTTAGTGGTGGGTAGTGCAGTATACGTAGCAAGGTTTGATCAGAATCTTTGATCATGTCACCCAGCGGTTGACTGTACTTATCGCTCACCTCTGAAGGAGAATGTTTTTCTATCCAACCCAATAGCTCTTTCGCTAGTGTGTTTGCTTCCCCATAGTACTGGGAAATCTGCGGGTGTAGCGCTTCTGGACACTGACCCCACGGATAGAAGTGGTAATACTCTTTAATGTCTTTTTTCGTAAAGCCTTTGGCTACCTCAGATACGCTCTGAGGGAAAAATCCGTCTTGTTTACCCTTGTTGTACAGGTAATCGTTCTTCTCTTCACTGTCGAAGAAGCCCTGCCAATTGTCGTAAATACCTTGAACTAATGACTGTTGGATAGGGTGATTTTTTAAAACACCGAACCCTGTCTCGCGAAGTGACTTCACGAATTCTTCTTGTGCGTTTTCCGCTTGGTAATCAACAGCAACTAATTGCATAACTTTATCCCGTATATTTTGACTGCGGCATTATAAAGGTAGACGGGCTACAGAAAAAAGTCGCAGAAATTGACATAAATCAACCCCGCGAGGAATTTGCGCGTAATTTACAGAAACCTGACCAGTTAGTCTAGTAAAATCTTGACCAACTGGTCCAAATTAATGAAATTTAACCAAGAGAGAGGTAAAAGCCCGCTAGCGCGGCACTCATTAAGTTAGATAACGTTGCAGCAATAACAGCTTTTAACCCCAGTCTCGCAATTTCTTTTCTGCGTGTTGGTGCCATGGCACCAATTCCACCCATCAAAATAGCGATAGAAGAGAAGTTTGCAAAACCACAGAGTGCAAAGGTGATAATGGCCTGAGATGCTTCAGATAGCTGTGATTGGTTCTCTAGAAAATTAAGGTAAGCAACGAACTCGTTAACCACCATTTTCTGACCAATGAAGCTACCTGCAAGTTGCGCTTCCTCCCATGGTACGCCGATTGCCCATGCGAGAGGTTGAAGCACATAACCCAGGATCCCTTCAAACGTAACGTTTTCATAGCCAAATAGCGATGCTGTCCAGCCAATAAGGCCGTTGAACATGGCAATGAGTGCTATGAAAGCGAGCAGCATGGCGCCTACGTTTAACGCAAGCTGCATGCCTGACGCTGCGCCACTGGCGGCTGCATCAAATACATTGGCGTAGCCGGTATCTTCAGCATCTACGTCATGTAAATCTTCATTTGGCTTACTGGTTTCTGGCAACATGATTTTTGCCATAAGTAAGCCACCTGGCGCAGCCATAAAGCTGGCTGCTAGCAAATACTTAAGATCTACCCCCATGCCAGCGTAGCCCGCCATTACTGAACCAGCAATTGACGCCAAACCACCCACCATAATGGCAAATAGCTCAGAGCTCGTCATGTGTGGAATAAAAGGGCGAACCACAAGAGGCGCTTCTGTTTGGCCCACAAAAATGTTGGCAGCAGAAGACATGGATTCAGGTCGGCTAGTTCCCAGCGCTTTCTGTAAAAAGCCACCGATAACCTTGATGATCAAACCCATTACTTTGAGGTGATAAAGAACGGCAATAAGCGCCGAGAAAAACACGATAACTGGAAGCACGTTAAAGGCAAAAATAAACGCGATCGACTTGTCGCCAATAGGACCGAACAAGAAATTAATGCCTTCTTGGCTATAAGCAATGATGTTGGCGACAAAACGCGTCGCGCTCAACAATACTTCTTTACCAGGTTCAGAATACAGGACAAACGCGCCAACGGATGCTTGAATAGCAAATGCGCCACCAACGGTGCGCCAATTTATATTGCGTTTCGCCGATGATAACGCGAAGGCAATACCCAGAAGGACTGCAATGCCCAGTAAACTCACCATAGTAATGTTCCCTTAAAGAAGCGCTTGCTGGATGTGTGATTTGATCACATCTAATGCAATTTGGTTTTTACCACCTTGCGTCACTACTACGTCGGCAGTGAAGCGGCTAGGTTCGATAAATTGATGATACATAGGCTTAACAGTTTCTTCGTACTGTTTTGCCACAGATTCAATACTACGACCGCGTTCTTTTAGGTCGCGCATCATTCTGCGCATCAAACAAATATCAAGAGGAGTATCAATGAAGATCTTCACGTCGTACAAAGGAAGTAGATCAGTACGGGCAAGTAACATAATGCCTTCAAGAATAATTACCGGCGCTGGATTGAGGCGCTCAGTTTCAGGCAAACGCGTATGCGTTTTATAGCAATAGTGGGGATAATCAATGGGTTGACCATCGCGCAATGCTTGCAAATGTGCCTTCAAGAGCTCATGTTCAAATGCATTTGGATGATCATAGTTATTCTTCTCACGTTGTTCCATGGGAAGATGATCTTGCGCGCGGTAGTAGTGATCTTCGCGCAACACTTGAACTGGGCGGCCTTGAGCACTGAAGCCGTTAAACAAATTTTTTGTAAAAAGAGACTTCCCAGAGCCAGAAGCTCCAGAAATGGCAATAATAAGTGGCGATTGCATAGTACTATAAAGCTGGTTTTGTTGGTGCAAAGATACGCGTTTAGGCCTCGCGAATCAATGTTATATTCACAAGTTCTCGGTTTTTGGATCGGTCTTTGCTAGAACTTTATCGTATTTTCAAGGTATTGCAGGGCGTTTAGTCAGCATGCAAAAAATACCAAAAAGTTCTCCAAGTGGTCAGTTTTTAACTGTCAATATTAAGAATGCACTAGTTTCCAATAATTTCTATATCCTCTTCCTTAACATTAGGTAGCGCGTATGAGTGTTGCTTTGAGCGAGAGCCTTCGCCCTGTGCTCTAGGTGGATAATAAGTTTCTTTTTCTACGTTGTAAGCCGAAAACACTTCGTCGAGAGCTGCCCTTATTTCACTTAGAGTTTTATCTAAGTTCGCATTGAAATCTGGACGTTTACGTTTAGTGTGACCCAACTCGATAAGTCGGCCGAAGCACTTGTTTGCTAATGTCATTAGTTCTTGTGGCACATCTTTGTGAGGAGGCAGTGGTTCCAGTGGATTATCTATGCAGTACCTAACTAGCGCAGTATAGAAACACAGGGGCTTATTCTGCAGCGTCACTGCTTTCTCATCTATACCGTTAGAAATGGTTTTATCTTTTAGATTGATTACGAGCTTGGGAGACGCGGGGGCGATTTCTTCAATAGCATTACGCCTTTTTCTCGTTCTATTTGAAACAAAAAATAGGGGCGCTATGAACAACGAAATGATAAATCCGCTCCAATTGAAGGTTAAAAAGCTTGAAGCCGATTTGCTACGCAAATTGACATTAATTTCTTGTTCAGCATTAACAAAATTGACTGTAATTACATTAGGGTAGGACCTGAAATCCTCTGAATCTAAAGTTACACCTTGAATTCTTTCTACTAAAACAGGGTAACCTTCCTGTTTGAGGGTATCGTTTAGTCGTCCCAAATATTGGGAAATAGCAAATTGATTGACAGGTGTGTTAAGCGTTTTATTTCCAACATCTAGAAACGCACTATCTAAACCAATTCTTTTTTGTACGTTATCTACGGCTTGATGTAAAGAAGACTGGTATGACAGAAATTGGGCAATAAATGCTACTATTTGTAGACTCGCCACAAGTGCTAAAGTAATGCATGAGATAAATGCTCGAGACCTGAAATGAATACTCTTATTGCCCATCATTTACACCCTTCTTCAAGCGATATGGTTTTGTAATAGGGTCTTGGGTGTGACGTTGCGATTTCGTGAACCACCGATTGCATAGCACAGAATAAGTCGGTATTTTGCGTTTGCATTTTCAAGTACCACTGCATTCCACTCACACTCTCTTGCAACGGTGTAGCATAGTTTCTTGAGAACTTTTCCTTATCGTCTTCCGCCCAGTATGAGGAGATAATGTCGATGTCTCCAGCAAGCAAAGCTTGCCTTAATTCTTGGTGAGAACTGTAATATACAACATCTATATTACTGTCGCTCAACCCTAAGTTTTGCATAACAGTTTTTGGGACAATATGTCCCGAACGACTGCTTGGATAGTCGAGAAGACCAATACGCTTACCTAACAGGTACTCTTTAGAAAGCTGAGGTCTCTCGTGTACTGCAATGAAAAAGGCAGAATAATCAGGGTGTGAGGCGATTTTAGTAAAACCATAAATCTCGTCTGCACCAAAGGCATCGACTACGTTGCTCTTAACCAATACCAAATCGACAACACCGTGATTAATATAACGAAAAGTGTCATAATCGTTCTGCCCAACAGTAACTTTCACCTTGCCGTATTGCCTTTTTATCGTGTAGTTGCTACACAACTTCTCTCTCGCCATTTCAGCAATTTTCGCGTCTGTAACATAAACAGAAAAAGCGTCTGTATTACGCTCTAAGCCTGTTTCGCAGGTTAAATATTGGCCAGTCTGAGGGGCGATATCTGGATAATATATTAAATTTTGGAAATAGCTTATCGAGCCGCAAGTAATAGCAGCGATAAAAAATATTACCCACTTTCCGGATGCAATAAGTCTAAGATTCGTCAAAAAAAACGACCAAATGAATTAACGATTTATTGGGTAATTTCATCAGTTAAGGTTATTTATTGCAATAGAT
>NZ_BJKJ01000031.1:0-49008 GCF_006538305.1 Alteromonas sp. KUL17 | reverse complement strand
CGCGATGGAAGAAGGTCTTCGTTTCGCAATCCGTGAAGGTGGTCGTACAGTAGGTGCTGGTGTTGTATCTAAGATCCTAGACTAATCTAGACTTAGCAACACAAGCCAAAAAAAGCGCACTTAGGTGCGCTTTTTTTATGCCTGCGATTTAGTTCGTGATTGTTGTGCCCTCTGAAACACGCCGTAAACCCATCCTTGCTTTTATGTAAGAGCTCCGATACCGCATCCCTGCGGTGTCAGGTTTAGAGAGTGATTTCCCTCTGTAATAGGCATAAAAAAGCTAGGTCTATGCCTAGCTTTGTTTTTTCGGTTGGCAGCAAAGTGGGGTTACATTTGCTCGACTTTGTAGCCTTTCGCTTTTAATAAGGCGATAACACTGTCATCGCCAACTAGGTGGCCAGCACCGACTAAGACAAATTCTTGGTCATCATCGCCAAACATGGCTTCGATTTGAGGTAGCCAGTTTTGGTTGCGCTTAGTAAAAACATCGTCGTACGAAGCGGGAGATTCACGTTTGAATGTGTCTACCACCAGTTCATCGATTTTCTGAGTATTCCCTTCTCTCCATGCTTTTATGGTGCTTTTAAGCATGTCTTTTAGCTCTGGTAGCGTTTCCAAAGTTTCAGAAATGAGGCGGTCTTCTTCACCGGCTCCCATATTGGCAAGCATACTGATTTGAAAATCTAACGATTCCAGATATTCACTGGCTTTTCCGTCGCGAGCAGCTAACTGCATGAAGTAGGCATCTACACCTTGTCCAGCTAGCTGAGAGCGTTGTGCTTCCATAGCTACCAGCATTGATGCAACCATGCCTGGCTTAAACTGCGCTAACTGATCGGCTGTTGCGCCAAAGTTGGCTAAATAAACATTGAGAGCCTGATAGGTCTCTTCTGATACATCATCTTTAAGCGACTTACCGTCTTTGTAAGCTAGCCCAGCCATCATTTTTCGCTGACCTTCTATATCCGTTGGGGCAGGCATTTTTACTTCAAAAACTAATGTGTCACTTTTTTCATAGGTTTCAGTGAATGTAGCGGGCAATGGAAATTCAGAGATTGGCAGAATATGTATTGTACCACCTACATAAACTGCATCATCGCCTTTCGACACTTTCCAAACCGAGGTCTGGTCGTGCTCTACATTTCCTGCAAAGGCTGTTGCCGAAATAGCGAAACTTGCCGCCATTGCCCATTTACGAAGGGGTATTCTTTTCATTGTATATATCCTTATTAACTATTCTACCAAGATGTCTTAGAGTGTATTGGCTACATGCAGCTTAATTCTTCCTGTCTGCCCCCAAAACACGCTGCGCTCGACTAGTATTTCCAATCATATCAGATGCACAACCAAGTAAGGACTGATCTTCAATACAGATTTTATTACTCTTTGTTGTGTCACCTTAATGTAGAACCAATATACCTGTGGTAACACGCCGCGGTCGCGAACATTTCAACTCTCGCTGAGTGAGTAATTATCTGTGCGGACTGGTATAAACTATATGTTGAAGCTTCGGGCGAGTGAATACGTTACGCTAAGCACTCCATATTCGGTGTAGGCTGGTAGGATTTATACATTATTGGCACCAACTCGCTGCTTATTAACTTTAACACTGCAAATAATGTCAAAACCTAACGAACCAAAAACACAGACCGTTAGTGATGCTCTTAAGCATGCTATCGAAAAATTTCCGACGACACCTATCGCAGAGGTTAAGGCAACGGTACCTCAAGATGCTGCTAGTTGGCGGGAGCTCGTGCAGCAACGAAATGCACAGCAAAAGAAAAAATAAAGAACATGCGTAAACAATTAGATGTCAGTGTGGAATTACTGGAAATAGCCGGCGTAACAGTTCGTAAGCTCACACCGAAAGAGGTGTCACCGCATTTTGAAAACCATGTTTATATAGACGTGCATGGGGGCGCCTATGTATTTTTTGGCGGCTTGCCGAGTATTGAAGAAGGGTTATTGATTGCATCACGGTTAGGAATAACCGTATTGAGTGTAGATTACGCTATGCCGCCAAATGCCCCAGCACCTGCCGCGCTTTGTGATTTAAAAGCTGTATACCTAGCGCTTTTAGATAGCGTTGAGAGTCGTCGCATCCTCGTTGGAGGGACATCTGCAGGCGCAGGGCTGGTTCTTGCGCTTATACAATCACTGGCCGCCGAGAGTATAAGCCTTCCTTGCGCTATCTATACAGGCACACCATGGGTAGATTTAACGCAGGCAGGGGATAGTCGACAAGTTAATGAAGGTGCTGATCGTGTGCTGGTTACCTACGAAGGACTACTACAATCTGCGGCAGCGCTTTACGCTGGAACTATCGACTTATCACACCCTAGTGTTTCGCCTATTTATGGTGACTTTACTTCGTTTCCGCCTGTTTTCATCGTGGCAGGAACACGCGATCTATTTTTAAGCGATGCAGTCCGTCTGCATAGGAAAATTCGCGATTTCAACGGTACGAGTCAACTTGAGATTGTGGAAGGGCTGTCTCATGCGGAATACCTCATTGCCCATGAAACTCCAGAGTCTTATATGACTTATGATGAACTAAGGGCATTTTTCTTACAGAATCTCTAGCTCAATTCTACAAAACCATACTGTTACAAAACACCTTTAGCCAATGAAAAAGAAAGCCATATAAGCTTGTGCTTATTCTTAATCAACCCGCGTTTTATCAGTTCTGACTGTCAGTTTAGTGTAAATTTTTAAAAGCATATGCAAATAATAATAATTTGCATTTAGATTAATCTCTCTGTATTTTACTCGGTGCCAAAATTCAACTCGGTACATTTAGGCATTTAATCACACACTTAAAAGCACTAAAGGGACTTCTTTTTCATGAAGAAAATGAATACAAAAAAAAGCGCACTAGCGCTGACAGTCACCGCAGCAATACCATTTGGAACCGCACTCGCTCAACAAGAGAATACCGCAGTTCAAGAGTTAGAAACCACTAAGGTTCAAGCTACCGAAGAAGCGGGTTATAAAGTTGACGAAACCTCTTCAGTAAAGCTAACGCAACCCATCGCGAATACCCCTCGTTCGATCAACGTGATTTCAGAACGCCTTCTTGAAGATCAGGGGATTACCAACTTAAACGATGCGCTTCGAAACGTTGCAGGCGTATCAACGTTTGGTGGTGGTGAAGGTGGTGGCGGTGTCGTGTCTGCCAGCGACAAGGTCACCATTCGTGGTTTTGATGCACGCTCAAATATCTATGTAGACGGTATTCGCGATATAGCTGGTTACAGCCGCGATACTTTCAACTACGAAGCTGTAGAAGTTATCAAGGGCGGAAGCGGCTCGTTAGACGGTCGCTCTACCGGTGGTGGTAGCGTTAACCTGGCAACTAAGCGTGCGCGACTTGAAGATTTTGGTGCAGTGTCAGGTCGCTATGACTCTTTCGAAAACGCACGTGTAACACTGGATTACAATAAGAAGCTTTCTGAGAATGTTGCGGGCCGTTTAAACCTGTTATACAGCGATGGCGGTGACTTCTTTGACAATGGCGTTGAGGAATACCAAACCACTGGTGTGGCGGGCTCATTACTTTATAAAGTGAATGAAGCAACAGACATAAACCTTGATGTATTTGTGATGGAGCAGGATAACGTTCCGGTGCTTGGTCTTCCCTTCCTAACTTCAGCGGCTGCAGAAGCTACAGGTCAGCCCGAAGGACCGATAGATTCGGGTTTGTGGGACGAATATTACAGTGTGCCGGGCCGTGACTTCGAAGAAGTGTCGACACAAATGTACACCTTAGTTATCAATCACAAAGTAAACGACGTGGTAACGCTTCGTAGCCAAACCCGTTTTGGTAGCAACGAAAAAGAGTCAGTAATTGGTCGTCCGTGGTGGAATTCAGGTGAAGAAGCTAACCTATTGAATGCTGAGCGCTTGCAAGCATTGGACGAAGAGACTGATTTATTTGTATCACAACTAGACGCAATTCTTTCACTTGAATCAGGGGCTTTGAAGCATCGAGTTGTGCTGGGTGCAGAAGTAGCAGAAGAAGAGCGTACCAGTTTTGGTGTGACAGCAAATTACACCTATGTCGATGGGCAAGGCAATGTGTTGGAAGCTCCCACCATTACCCCTTTCGACTTGCAAAACAACGTGTTTGTAACAGGTGGTACAACGCGTAGCGGCAATGACACTTCGGGTGATGCGAGCACGGTAGCCTTATATCTTCTAGATACCATCAAAGTCGGTGAGCACCTTCAAGTAGACATAAATGCGCGTTATGACGATTTTGATATCTCCGGTTCTGCGTGTGGTCGACGTAGCGGTTGTTTCGATGGGCTCGACGCTCAAGACAGCTACTTTAGCTACGGTGCAGCGGTGAGCTATATGCCTACAGAGAACGGTAATATTTACCTAAGTCACAGTAATTCTAAGCAGCCGCCCGGCGTAGCGTTAGCGCTATCAACCAACGCCGCGCAAAATGCGGTAAGGCCTGAAAATGCAGTAACCACTGAACTTGGTGTGAAATGGCAGTTCTTTAACGACCAGCTACTTGTGAGCGGTGCGGTATTTGAAACAACAAAAGACGTGGTCGATTCACAAAATATCGAAGACGGTGTCACAGTGTATTCGTTAGCGGGTGAACAAGAGTCTAAGGGCTATGAAGTCAGCGTTACAGGTATGCTTACTGATTCACTGTCAATCTCGGCAAACTATGCGAGCTTAGATACTGAGGTCACGCAGGATACCACTGCTGAGTCTATCGGTAACGGTCTACAAGCGTCGCCAGATGATACGGCTAACATTTGGGTTAACTATGCTGCAATGGATAACAAACTGAATGTGGGCGGTGGTATCTATTACAACTCTGGTGAAACATACTGGCGCAGAAATACGGCTTATTTCACGGTCGATTCTTACACTACGCTTTTCCTAATGGCATCTTATCAAGTGACAGAGGATTTAAAGCTTCAGTTAAACGTTGATAACTTAACAGATGAAGAGTACGTGGTAGATTACAGCGCTAAAGGGCACTTCCGTCCAGGGAACCCTCGAAGTGTAGCTGTCTTTGCTAACTATACTTTCTAATTGAGTATTCGTTATTATAAAACCAGCCTTAGGTAAAAAGACCTCTGGCTGGTTTTTTATATTTTACTCGCTTTGCCACAATGGGAACATCATGCTGGTTAGAATTGAGAACTTCCTTACCAAACAAGAAGTCACCGATGCGGTGTCGCTTCTTGAGAAAGCCGATTGGGTTGATGGCGCTGTAACAGCGGGGCATTTAGCGTTACATGCCAAGAAAAACCTGCAGTTGCCTGAAGATTCTCCCACGGCACGTCAGCTCGGAGATTTCATTTTGAGCTTGATGGGTCAGTCGCAGCATATTCTTGCAGCAGGATTACCAAACAAAATATACCCTCCCATGTTCAACTGCTATCAGAGTGAAGGAGAGTTTGGCGATCATATCGACAATACCATTAGGCGAGTGGCAGGAACCGCTGTTAAGGTTCGTACAGATATCTCAATGACGGTTTTTCTCAGTGAGCCCGAAGAATATGAAGGGGGAGAACTTGTAATCCAAGATACCTATGGAGAACAACGTGTGAAGTTCGCTGCGGGCGATATGGTGATGTATCCCTCGACCAGCTTACATAGAGTGACGCCAGTTACAAAAGGCCGTCGGCTCGCGTCCTTTTTTTGGATGCAAAGTTTAGTAAGAAGTGCTGAACAACGCCGTATTCTGTACGACTTAGATATGAGTATTCAGGCACTTAGCGCCGAGACGCCTAATAACGCTGAAATTGTCAGGCTTTCGGGTGTGTATCACAATCTGTTAAGACAGTGGAGTGAAACCTAAGCTTAAAGACCTGCAAGTAATGCGTGTTTGCGCGGTGAAATTTTCTAAGAAATTATCTAATCTGTGGGCCATAAACAGTGCTTATTTATTTCTTCTATGGTGCCTACGCCGCAAAGCGCCATTGTCATTTCAAGCTCGTCTCTCAACAATCGAATAGTGTGAGCAACACCTAATGCCCCCGCCGTGGCTAATCCGTACATCAGAGGCCGACCAATAAGCACGGCGTTAGCACCCAGTGCCATGAGCTTTACCACATCAGCGCCTCTGCGCACACCGCTGTCGGCCAGTACCATCATTTCATCACCAACCGTTTGGCGAATAATAGGAAGCATTTCTACCGGTGAAGGCACGCTGTCCAAAGCACGGCCGCCGTGATTCGACACTACAATACCCGCTACGCCAAGTTCCGCTGCTTTTTGAGCGTCCAGTGGATTAAGAATACCTTTCAACACAATGGGCAATGATGTGTGTTGCTGGATAAAAGTAATATCGTCCCATGTAGGAGCCTGTGCCATAAGCCCTTGAAATACCACGCTCTTGCCTTCTCCAGGGTGTGCTAAGGGAGGAGGCGTATCTATATTGACCGCGCGCACATTTGGAGGGAGCGAAAATTCAGTTCTCTGCTCACGGTTTCGCAAGCCGTTAATTGGCGCATCGATGGTGATTACCAATGCTGAAAACTGAAAATGTTCTGCTTTTTGTATGAGTTCTAGAGTTTGTGAAAGGGTAGGTTGAACATAGAGTTGAAACCAGCGGGGGCTTTCCACCTGACTAGAAATATCTTCAAAGGAGCAACTGGCTAACGTGCTCATCACCCATAAGCCGCCTTGAGCTTGTGTTGCCATCGCCGTAGCAATCTCACCACCGGGATGCGCTAACGCTTGATAAGCAACAGGCCCTGAAATTATAGGGTGTTCAAACTGCTGCCCTAACAAGGTGGTTTTAGTTCCCCCCAGTTTGACATCTTTCAAAGCGCGGGGAAGTAAACACAGGTCGTCTAATTTTTCTCGATTTCTTCGCATCGACAATTCATCTGCAGAGCCACCGGCAATATACGCCCACGATTGTGGAGTTAGTCGCTCCCGAGCCAGGTTCTCGTAATCAGACAGTGCTGCAAGGGTTTTAGGAATTGTATTTAGCGGTGTTTTAAGCATATTCGTCAGTTTTATGTAAAGAAAGTAAAAAGCCTTTCAATATTAATTAAATTGCAAATGATAATAATTGTCATTAAGATGCAGTGCGATTTGAGCACGATTAGCCACTTCTTGCAAATAAGAAGAGAAATAAAGCGATGAAAATTCCCTATGACAGACAGGGGATGCAAGTTTCTACGGATAGTCTCACTTTTGGGCATTCTTTCTTGGAATAACAATAATCACACCAATTGCCCTAACTCAAATAGTTAGTGCTTTGCTCATGTTTGGCGTTAGAGCCATTTATGAAGTTAAGCCGCGCGTAACAAGACACAACATTTTGAAATGGCGAGCCACTGGCTGGCCAACACTCAACACATTAAGGATTATCAAATGCCTGTAAATGGTAAGCGCATTATTTTGTTAGTAACCCTGTTTCCCATGTTGTCAGCGGGTGTGCTGGCGCAAAGCGAAGAGATAGAAACGCTCGACACCACCGTTGTGCAATCTGCGTCTGAAGAGCTGAAGCAAGCCCAAGGCGTGTCTATCATTACGGAAGAAGATTTCAAACGTCGTCCTGTCACTAACGATATCGCTGAAATTGTAAGAACCATGCCGGGTATCAACCTTACAGGTAACTCAAGCTCAGGACAGTATGGCAACAAACGTCAAATCGACATTCGCGGAATGGGTCCAGAAAATACGCTTATTTTAATTGACGGCAAGCCAGTGTTGTCGCGTAACTCTGTAAAAATGGGCCGTTCAGGCGAGCGAAACACACAGGGCGACAGCAACTGGGTTCCAGCTGAAGCGATTGAGAGCATTGAAGTTATTCGTGGTCCAGCAGCGGCTCGCTATGGCTCTGGCGCATCAGGTGGTGTTATCAATATTATCACTAAGTCTCCTGATGAAGCTTCTACCTCTATCACCGCTCAGACCGAGCTTTCTTCAAATAAATACGAAGGCGACAACCGTCGTTTTAACCTAGTAACAAGTGCGCCTTTATCTGAGCGTTTCTCTCACCGCACTATTGTTAACTACAACGAACAGGACGCTGACGACCCACGCGTAAATTTAGACGCAACAGACGTAACAACTGGCCGCGGCGGTACAGCAAAAGCGGTAGGTGCAGGACGTGAAGGTGTTGAAAATATCGACGTGCGTACTCTTGTTCGCTTCGACCAAGATGATATTAATCGCTGGGACTTTGAAGCAGCCTATAGCCGCCAAGGCAACCGCTATGCCGGTGACAATGCATTTCAAGGCGTAAGCTACCCCGTTGATGAAAACGGCAACGTCATCATACCTGAACCTGAAGACCTGGCAGAAACCGATCCTCAGAGCCTAATTGGTGAAGAAACACTAGTAATGCACCGTCGTACGTTCGGCGTAACACACAATGGTGAGTATGACTTCGGCGATTCATTTAGCTATATCCAATACGAAAGCACGTCTAACAGCCGTTTAGGTGAAGGCTCTGCAGGTGGTGGTGAAGGTCGCATTAATAGCCTTGAGATGACCACCATCAAATTAGAGAACATTACGGCAAAGACCGAGTGGAATGTGCCTTTAACGCTAGGCGGCTTCAATCAAACCGCAACGTTTGGTGCGGAATACCGCAAAGAGATCCTAGACGATTCAGTTAGCAATCAGCTTTCTCTGAATGTGGTTGATGACGGCACTATTCCTGGTGTAGAGACTGACCCAGAAAATCGTCCATCTGAAACCGACGCCACGCTTGTAGGTGTGTATGTTGAAGACAACATCATGCTAACGGATTCAATCACGCTTACGCCTGGACTACGTTTTGATGATCACAGCAAAGCGGGTACAAACCTTAGCCCGAGCTTGAATGCATCATGGCAGGCATCGCCTAATATTGTGGTTCAAGGTGGTATTAGCCGTGCTTTTAAAGCACCAAATCTCTATCAATTAAACCCTAACTACGTGTACTACACCCGAGGTAATGGTTGCCCAGTTGACTTCTCTAACCTAGGTGGCGGGTGTCACATTCTAGGAAACCCTGACCTAGAGCACGAAACCTCAGTAAACAAAGAAATTGGTGTTAACTACACCAACGAAGAGGGTTTGAACGCGGGTATTACTTACTTCCACAACGACTATAAAGACAAAATTGGCACCGGTAATGTACCGCCAGAGTATGTGTTACCTGGCGAAGAAGGTGGCGAGGCAAACGTTCAGGTATTCCAGTGGTTTAACGTTCCTGAAGCGGTTATTTCTGGCCTTGAAGGTAACTTGTTGTTCCCTGTAACCAGCACTATTGAGTGGTCGACCAACTTTACCGTGATGCTTGAGTCAGAAGATAAATCTACTGGCCAGCCATTATCTATCGTTCCTGACTACACAGTGAACTCGCTAATAAGCTGGCAAGCCACCGATGCACTTGAGCTTGTGCTTAGCGCTCAACATTACGGTGAGACAGAAAGCCCTACGGCCAGCGTTAATTCGGGCGCCGTTATCGAAGCCGATGATCGCGAAGCCTATACCATAACCAACATTAACGCCATTTACGCGTTCGACGAAAACTTAAGCTTCAACGTGTCGGTTAAGAACTTGTTTAACGAAAGCGTTAAGCGTGAAGGTACACAAGCATCTAACGCAGGGGCGAATACTTTCAATGAACCAGAAAGAAGCTTCTTGTTGTCTGCTACTTACCAGTTCTAATACTTAGCAAGCAGTAACAAGACATTAAAAATGCCGGCCTCGATAGCGATATCGACGTGCCGGCAATCTCATTAATTCAGCCAAGAGATGTAAGGGATTTGAATGAAAGTTAAAAGAAGTGCAGCGCTTTCTTTTGTACTGGTATCACTTGCCGTGGCCTCATCAGGTATTGTGATGGCAGCAACAAAAGCCAGCGATATCGACGGGCTCACTGAAAAGTGGATTAGCATTGAGCGCCAGACGCAAAAGCTAGAAAACGAGTGGCGTGAATCAGAGCCTGCATTGCGTCAGCGTATTCAACTGCTTAAAGCTGAACGTACTCAGCTGCAGAGTATGATTGACGAAAGTAAGGCTGCAACCACCGACGTAGAAGCCCAGCGAGAAGCACTGCTTTCTGAGCAAAGTGAGCTTGAAGCACAACAGGGTGGGGTAGAGCGTGCATTGACTGGAGTAATAGGGCAAGTAGACAGCCTTTACTCGTCGCTGCCTGAAATTATTCGCCAGACGTGGGATAAAGAGCAAGCCGAATTAGCGGCTTACGCCGACACGTCAAATAAGCTTCAGGTTACCCTTGCAAAACTTTCATCCCTTCAACAATTTAATAGCAAGCTTCTGGTTAACGAAACCGTAATGCGTGCTCCCGATGACAAAGATGTATTAGTTAAGCAGTTCTTTGTTGGCAGCAGCTATGCGTGGTTTACCAACGCCGATGGTCAATATCAGGGTGTGGGTCGCGTTCGAAACGGGGAATGGCAGTGGCAATTCAGTGACAATGTAGATAGCGAAGCGGTGGCCCTTGCCGTTGCTATTTTCGAGAAGAAGCATGAGCCCGATTTTGTTTCTTTACCACTTACGCTGGCTCAAGGAGAAGGCGAATGAAATGCTTATCTCACGTTTTCACAGCATTTAATCCAATGTTGAGATCCTCTCTCATCGCAGCATGTGTTGCTTTGTGTGCTGCTGTGGTTTGTGTACCGGCAGTGGCAGCGCCTGAAGATAGCATGCTGGCCAATATTAAAGACGCGAAAACTCGTCTGGATCGCACCGAAAGTAAAATTAGTAAAGAGCGGGTAGCGCTGGCTAATGAATTGCGTGCGCTTGAACAGCAGGTAATGAAACTACGCAATGAAACCACGGTAGCCCGCCGTAAAATGGACGAAAGAACCCTTAGTCTTTCACAGTTAGAAAATCGCCTATCGAGCTGGAGCGAGCAACAAGAGTTCCAACAAAATTTGTTGAGCCGTTTCCTGCTTCAAACTGGTGTAGACAGTCTGTCATTAAGCGAAATAAGCTTGTCTGACAAAGTCCAGAAAGTGGGTGAAAAAGCGAAAGAGTTTGCCAATCAACAAACCCCTAATTTCAGTACAGGAAAGGTTGTACTGGCGAATGGCGAAGTGACCCAAGCAAAAGTGCTTACTCTTGGCCCGGTGACGTGGTATCTGGCGCAAGCACAAAACGTTGCGGGTACGGCAGAGCGTAAGCAAGACCTGTTTACCTCTACGTCCACTTTTTCAGATACCGATACCGAAAGCCTTGCAAGCTTGGCAAGCAGCGGCAATGGCAGCATTAAAATAGATCCTACCCTTGGCCGCGCAGCAACGCGCGAGCAAGCGTCAGAAGGGGTAATTGAACATGTTGTGAAAGGCGGAGTGTGGGTGATCCCTATCGTTTTGTTTGCCCTTCTCGCTACGCTTATCGCACTGTTTAAAGTTATTCAGCTATGGCGCTTACCGAAGGTTAAGCAAGTAGCATCAGGCAAAGCTCTGGTGAACATGGTGGGCAGTTCAGGTGTGGGCTTCTTTGATGGCATGCAGCGCGAGCTGTATGACATAACTAAGCGTGCAAGCACGCCAACTGAACGCGACGACGAACTGTTTTCTGCACTCCAGCAAGACAAAATCAAGCTAGAAAAATACAACGGTACCATTGCTGTAACTGCTGCCGTTGCACCCTTGCTAGGTCTTCTAGGTACGGTAAGCGGCATGATTGAAACCTTTAGAATGATGACGGCATTCGGTTCAAGCGACCCCGAAGTTATTTCTGGCGGGATCGCTAAAGCCTTGGTTACGACAGAGTTAGGCTTAGTTGTGGCCATACCGGCATTAATTCTAAATGCCGTACTCTCTCGCAAAGCGCGACATTACTACGAAGAGCTCGAAAGTTTCGCGCTTGTACTTAGCAATGACGAGCCTGACGTTGCTGAGAAAAGCGACCAAAAGAGTGATGGTCAACAGCAAGCGAGCGCAAGCTAATGATTGAACAGCTAGCGGGGAATGCATTGTGTTGGTTAATGCTGCTGGTGGCATGGTTTGCTTACCAGCAAATCTTTGTGTTGTTTACTACACGCAAAGAGATAGCCCAAGTGCGTGATGGAGAGAAAGAGCTTACAAAGCGAGAAATGGTACCTGCCGTACTGGTTAGTGCTCTTCCCTTGATGGGCCTGCTAGGAACAATTGCAGGCCTACAAGTGAGTTTCACCGGAATGATGTCGTTAGGTGTCGATAGTCAAGTCGTCACTGGTGGCATTGCCGATGCACTTTTTACCACTCAGCTTGGCTTAACCTTGGCTATTCCTGGCTGGCTTTTGTTGATGTTTGTTAATGGTGCGGTAAAGCGCGCCGTAGCAAGGGAGGCGTAAACATGGCAAGTCGATTACAGCGACGCCTTGAAAACCAGCAAGCGCAAGGCATTGATATGTCTCCGCTACTAGACGTGGTTTTTATACTTTTAATTTTCTTTATCGTTTCAACAGTTTTTGTAAAAGAGACTGGGGTAGAGGTAGATAAACCACAGGCAATATCAGCACAAAAGCTCGATCAAATGGCCATTATGCTGGCAATTACCCGAACCGGTGAAGTGGTGTATGACAGTGCCAATATCGGCGTGAGCGGTGTGCGCTCTACCGTTGAGCAATTGTTGATGAAAGAACAACGCCCAGTAGTCATTCAGGTAGATAAAGCCGTTCGCTCTGAATTGTTGGTAGAAGTCATAGATGAAGCCAAACTGGCGGGTGCCGACACGGTAAATATCGCCACTTTGAAGCCATAGCGAACGAGGCAAAATTCAATGAAATACAATCTTCAACCTTCTCTACTTAGCGGTGCGGTGCTCGTTAGTGCACTTGGCGTTATGTGGCTAGGGCACCTTTTGTCTAATCTGCAGCCCGACACTATGGTTGTGCGCAAGTTGGACATTGCGGTAACGCCTCCGCCACCGCCGCCCCCGAAAACGCAAAATGTAGTAGAAGAAACTGAACTTGTGATGCAGGTAGAGGGCAGTGGCGCAGCCATGACCATGGCGGATTTAAGTGTTGAGCCAGATATTCAAGTGCCAAAGCCCGACATGCCAAACGTCAAAGTGACCCAAACCCAATGGGATATGCCTGATATTGAATTGGACGCCTTTGGGCTAAGCGAACTGGATTCGAAGCCTACCTTGCTGACTCCGGTCAAAATACGTTTCCCCAAGCGACTCAAAAAGCAAGGTATCAAGCGGGTGATTGTAAAGCTCGACGTCATTATTGACGAACACGGCAACGTAAAGCTGATGGATATTGTCGAGAACCCGCATCACGAGCTCAATAAAGAAATAATGCGTTTTGTTAAAGCCAGCAAATTTACATCGCCCTACAAAGAAGATGAAGCGGTGAAGGCGCGTTTTATTTGGCCCGTAATTATAGAGGCCTAATAGAAGCTTAATAGAGGCTTGGTTTAGCGCAGTAAAGCGAAATAGAAGCTAAAGAATTTAGAGGTTGATTGAGACAATGTTAAAGAAAATTACAGCCGTAACTGTCCTCAGCTGTGTAGTGAGCGCGCTGGCTTTTGTTAAGCCGGTAAGTGCAAAAATAACGGTGGAATTGGAAGAGCCCGATTGGCAGTTTGTCCTGCGTCAGCACCATAGAGATGATCATCGTGAACGTATATCCCGTGAAGAAGGTGAGTTTATCGGGCGCATTCAGGCCGACTTGCAAGCAGGCAATTATTCAAACGTTGCCAGCGCATTTGCAACCCAGGATATTTCTCAATTTAGTCCACGCTTGCGTGAGCTTTACGGACAAGTGCTATTGAATGAGAAGAACTACGCGCTTGCCGAAAAAGTGCTGTTAGACGTTATAGACGCTATGCCAAACCTTCCATCGGCGCACAGAAGTTTGAGCATGGCGTATTTAATGACAGATAAATTGGCCAAAGCACGCACTCATTTAACTAAAAGCGTAGAACTAGGTATTCAAGATGCCCAACTTTTCGGGCAGCTAGCCTATACCAATGTACAGCTTGGAAAACCTGTCACTGCTATTGGTGCTTATCAAAATGCGTTGATGCTCGAACCTGAAAACAAGCAATGGTATCAAGGCTTATTGTTCGCGCTTATTGAAAGTAATGCACTTGCACAGGCTGAAAGCTTGCTAAGCGAAATGTTGGTAGATGATGAAAGTAATCAGCAGCTTTGGCTCCAACGGGGACAAATAGCGTTAAAGCAGGGTGACATGGTAAAGGCGCTGAGCAGCTTAGAGACTGCCCTTTCTTTGGGTGACCGCTCGCTGTCGAACTTGATTTCAGTGGCCAAATTGCACGTTTCTGACGGCAGTTCGCGGCGCGCAGCAGACATACTGGCTAGCCATGCGAAGACTTTCATTACCGACAAAGATGGGGAAGGCTTCGACGCTTACTCTAAAATAGCGGCTTATTTAGCGGCCAATGAACAATGGTCTGATTTAGGTAAATTAACGCAAGCTGCCGACAATAACGTGAAAAGCCTCACGGCCTCTCAAGCAGCTACGCTTAATGTACTTAAAGCTCAGTTGGCTATGGGCAAAGGGCAAAGCAAAACGGCAATTTCCCTTTTAACCAAAGCCATTGCTGACGCCCCTGACAATGGAGAGGCGCTGTTGTCTCTTGCTTCACTTTATCGTCAACAGAACAACGTCGAACGTGCCAAAATGACCTATCTGCGAGCTGAGTCACTCGCCGACGTTAAACAGCGCGCCATGCTAGGACGTGCGCAAATTGCCATAGATCAGCGTCAGTACCAAGATGCACTTACGCTTTTACGACAGGTATACAAATCGTACCCATCCCGTTCTGATTTGCTTGGCAACATCCAGTCACTAGAAAACCTAGTGAAGAACACAATATGAAAAGCCAAACGGTAAACCGCGTCGCCATAAATCGTGAACGATTGGATGTCGCACTTAGAACGCTGATTGCTGTGGCACTGGGCTACGCTTTTTCAGCGTGGCTAAGCAGTGCTATCGCCAATTTTATAGGGGCTGACGGACGAGAGCACGAAGTGCTGGTAAGAATGCTGTTCTTTTGTGTTTACTGCACCTTCATCCTTTTTACGTTCATCTTTGATACGACGAAAAAGGCGTCCATCATAATGACAGCGCTCTCTGCGTTAGCCTTATGTCTTTATTCAATCAGTACAGGGCTTTAACATGAAAGGGAATGTCAGAAAGTCTATGACGTGGCTTCATACTTGGAGCTCGATACTTGTTGGTTGGTTACTCTTTGCGATTTTTTTACCGGTACGCTGTCGTTTTTTAGAACCGAAATAACCTATTGGATGCAGCCAGAACAACACGCCGCAGTACCCAGCGAAAAGGCGCTAGAGCACGGTTTACGTTATCTTGCGATCAATGCGCCCAATGCAAGTGAATGGCAACTCTCACTACCAGATGCGCGCTCGAATACACTCGACTTGTCGTGGCGCGACGCTAATGCAGGTAACGAGCGTCGTCGAGGTCCACGGGTCATGTTGAACCCGTCCACGGGTGAAGAGATAAAAGTAAGGGAAACGGCCGGTGGCAACTTCCTTTATCGTTTTCATTTCGAGTTATACGGTATCGACAGAACCATTGGACGCTGGATAGTAGGCGTAGTCAGTATGATGATGTTTGTTGCTATTATCAGCGGCGTCATCATGCACAGAAAAATCTTTGCCGATTTCTTTATGTTCAGGCCAAAGAAGAAGCTGCTGAGCTGGATAGATGGGCACGCCATAAGTGCGGTATTAGCACTACCATTTCATATCATGATCACCTTTTCTGGTTTGATTCTATTAGGCGCCACGCTATTGCCTTTTAACAGCGAGGAGCGCGTGCGGCACCGTCCTCAAGGTACAGAAGTACGCCAGAATGCGCAGCAGCAAAATCTAGCTTCACCAGACATTAATGCCTTATTGGCCTTACCCATCTCTTCGATGATTGCTCACGCTGAGCGCACATGGCAGGTGCCGGTTGAAAGCCTATCTATTACTCACCTGGGTAAAGCTAACGCTCAGTTTACGCTAAGTGGGAACAACAGAACGCAGTTAAGTGCGGGGCGTGGAGGAAGTAGTGCGCTGGTATTTAACGCACAAGGCGAAGTCATTAACGAGCGCCCAGCCTCAGTAGCCGCTAACGCCAGCCAGGCGACGTATAACTATTTGGATATGCTACATCAAGCGCGCTTCGCCGATACCCTTACTCGCTGGTTACTATTTTTTGCCGGTATTCTGGGTACCATTATGGTGGGAACGGGCTCTGTTTTGTGGGTAGTGAAACGGGCAAAGCAGCAGCTTGGAGAGTTTGGTTTTGAATTGGTCAGAGGCAGTAATATAGGCAGCATTGCAGGGTTAATGTGTGCAACCGGCGGCTACTTTTGGGTAAATAGACTACTTCCTGCTGATCTAACGTCTCGAAGCTTATGGGAAATTAAGGTGTTTTTCGCAATATGGCTGGTGTGTGTGGTTGCAGGGTTTATTTGGCGAGACAAAAAAGGGTGGGTAATTCAACTTGGCTTTGCAGCAGTGTTGTTTGCGCTTGTGCCTTTGCTTGACCACCTCACCTCAGCAACAGGCTTAGATTTCGCAATTGCAAATGGTGATAGCCTGAGAGTGGGTTTTGACCTTATGTGCATAACACTTGCGGCAGTACTCGGCTATGCTGCTTACCACGTCAAAAGAGCCAAAGCCGTGAAAGCAAAACGGGTGAAAAGCACACCGTCACCTAAGCGAAAAAGACAGAGCTCCCCAAAATAAGCCGCAAGGTGACAACAGCGAGGCATTAATATGAGTATCATTCTGGATGTGGTGTTCGCATTTGTGCTTACTTATTTGAGTTTCTTACTACTCTCGCTTGGCAACAAGAAGCATGCCGGTATCACTCGACTAACCAGCACACCTTCACCACTACTTTTAATTGTACTTCATAGTTTAGCGTATTTGCTTATGGCAATAAGCCTCATGAACTGCATAGACGTGTGGAAGACCGAAATTGGCGTGGTGGTATGGATAGGGCTTTTACAGCTTGCAAGCGTGATGGTTTCAGCAACGTTTACCTATTTACCTACCCTTTACACCGTGGTGTGTAATTACCTATTGCTTGTCGCTTTTTGGGGGCCTCGTTTACGCGAAAAGTGAAGCAATACTTAAAGGTTGTTGAGCAAAAAATACAATAATGAGAATAAATCTCATTTACATTGAAAAGGGTGGAAATATCTGTATTATCTAGCCCGTTGAATTAATCAATATCACCGAGTAGTACAGAGAGTTAGCAACGAAATTATGAGTTTTTCTTTAGGCGGCATCCGCCAATGGCACTGGATTAGTGGCGCAGTCTGTCTGGTCGGGATGATGTTATTTGCCCTAACGGGAATTACGCTAAATCACGCTGCAGACATTCCAGCGAACAGAACTGTAACGTCAGCTGAATCAAGCCTACCACCGTTGGTTGTCGAACAATTGGTTTCTCTGGACACCGGTGACATAGCCATTCCAAGCGAACTCGTCGCGTTTATGCAGTCGCAAGAGGGTATTTTACTACCTTCATCGGTGACGGGAGAGTGGGATGGTATTGAATTTTATGCCGCTTGGCCTGGACCCGGTGCTGACAGTTGGATAGCAGTAGATGCTGAACTTGGCACAGTGACTTATGAAAACGTTGATAGAGGATGGATATCTTATTTCAATGACCTGCATAAAGGGCGGAACACGGGAAATGCCTGGCGCTGGTTTATCGATATCTTCGCTGTTGCCTGCATTATTTTTAGCGTAACTGGGCTGCAACTATTAATGCGTCACTCGAAAACACGCGCGTCTACTTGGCCCATTACTACGCTCGGTGTGCTCATCCCGTTTGTCATTATTTTACTGTTTGTGCACTAGCGCGACGCTAGTGGCACTTACCTACACAATTTTAAGGAGTGTTTACATGAAAATGCGAAAAGGCGCAGTGATCGCATCGACTTTATTAAGTATGACATTTGCCTCTGGCGCTATTCACGCTGCAAGCCAAGCCAAACTTGACGTGGCCTTACCGCAACTTGATGTGGCTGAATATCACAAACCTTATCTTGCCGTGTGGATTGAAGACAGTAAACGCAAGGCTACTCAAGTCGCCGTATGGTACGACGTTGAAATGCGTGAAGACAAAGGGAAAGAGTGGCTTAAAGACTTGCGCCAATGGTGGCGTCGTGGTGGGCGAAGCCTTGATTTGCCTTATGACGGACTTACCAGTGCAACAAAAGGCCCAGGCGATTACAGTCTTGATTCGCAGTTAAATAAAGCGTTAGCAGAACTGCCAGAGGGCGATTACACGCTTCGCGTTGAGGCATCACGAGAAGTAGGCGGAAGAGAAGTACTGTCTCTGCCATTTTCATTACCGCTATCTGCTGCGTCACTACCGGTAGAGGTGAAAGGAAATTCAGAACTTGGGCGTGTAGTACTGCGTCTGGAAGACTAATCTGCTGAGGCGCTAATTCAACGCTCACTCAGTAGAGAGCCAATAAGAGGACATTATGAAAAAACTATCAGTAAAAGCTTCAGCCATTGCGCTAGCAGCAACACTTGCCGTGTCATTTTCAGCCAGTGCGCATCGCGCGTGGTTACTTCCAAGCTCTACCGTACTATCAGGTGAAGAAGCGTACGTGACGTTTGATGCTGCTATTTCAAATACTATTTTTCACCCTGACCACTTCGCAATGAACGCCAGTAACTTAGTGGTTCAATCGCCAGAAGGTGAAGCCGTAGACGTAGAAAATATGGCACGCGGTAAGTACCGAACCACGTTCGATTTGAAATTAAACAAAGAAGGTACATACAAACTTACGTCTGCCAGCAATGGCATTCGCGCATTTTGGCGAGATGAAGAAGGCAAGCGCAAGATGTGGCCCGGCCGTGGTGAAGAATATAAGCCGGAAGAGTTCGCAACAGCCGTGCCTAAGAAAGCAAAAGATCTTCGCGTAATGCAAAGCTCTCGCCGTGTAGAAACGTTTGTTACTCTTGGTGCACCATCGAATAAGGTGTTCACGCCTGATAACGTGGGTTTGGAGCTAGTGCCAGTGACTCACCCTAATGATTTATTCGCCACCGAAACGGCAACCTTCAAGTTACTTATTGACGGTGAGCCTGCGGTTGGCGCCGAGGTGGAAGTTGTGCGCGGTGGTATGCGCTACAGAAATGATCAGGAAACGATTAAAGTCACGTCTGACAAAAATGGTCAGATTGAAATTACATGGCCGCAAGCCGGTATGTACTTTGTAGAAATTGGCTATGAAGACGATAAAGCGCAAAAGCCTGCAACGTCTCGTAACGGTAGCTACTCAGGCACATTTGAAGTACTTCCGCTGTAATAACCGCACGTTATCGCGCAGCTAGGGGCTGTAAACGTTCTTTGAATACTCACAGAGCAACAGCCTCTTAAGTTTCTAGCTATTTCAATACAACGGCATAAAAGTTAAGCACATGACAGAAACACACCGTCTACTCATAGCAATAGTAAGCATTGGCATGTATATGCTGTGGGTAGCGGTGTTATTTTTTAAACATCGAAAGAAAAACAACTATGCGGTATCAGGCGAGGAGACCCTTGTCGTATACGCAAGCCAAACCGGTACGGCTGAAAAAATTGCCCGCGCAAAGGCTGCGGCGCTATCACAGCAAGAGCAAACGTCGGTAGTGTCCATGGCATCTTTGAAACTCAATACGTTAAGTAGTGTGTCGAAAGTCATTTTTGTTGTGAGTACCTACGGTGAAGGCGAGCCCCCTGATGCGGGTAGAACCTTTAGTAAAGCGCTAAAAAAAGCGTCGTCGAATCAATCTGATTACCTTTCCCATCTGTCTTTTGAAGTGGTGGGATTAGGCGATAAGCAGTACGCCGCGTTTTGCCAATTCGCAGTCACGTTGTTTGATAATATCAGTGCACTAGGCGCACGTGCACTTTCTCCGCTAACGACATTAGATTCGGGGAAAGGTGAGCATTTGTCTTTGCTTGGTTCGTTGCCACAGGATGAGCAGCACCCTACCCATGCTTTCACACTGAAAAATCGGGTTCAATTAAATGAAATAAGTCTAGTTTCTGGCGAGACTTCAAACGAACCCTCTGACCACTCTGAGAGCAAACCTTCAAACCCAGCGTCGCCAGGCCTGTTCGGCTTGTCTTTGAACGTTGACCATTCTAATCATACACAAGAATTACATGAACAATGGGAAGCGGGAGACGTGTTGGAAGTCCTTATTCCTCAGCAAGGGCAGTCACCGATTGTAAGCCGAAGCTACACCATTGCGTCGGTACCACAAGAACACGACGTAAAGCTTGTAGTTCGGCAGCTGGTTAAAGACAACGGCCAACTTGGGCTAGGTTCTGGATTACTTACCCGTTCTTTACCTGTATCTCAGACAGTACAGGCCTACATTCGAAAAAATACCAGCGCAATTATTACTAATACTCAGTGCCCATTGTTATTAATTGCTGCGGGTAGCGGCATTGCGGGGGTACGAGCTCAGCTTGCAAAACGCGCATTGCTTAAGAACGCTGGGCCAGTTTGGATATTTTTTGGCGAGCGTAATCCTGCGCAAGATGACGTGCTAGATAAAACGCTATCGCCTTTCCAGAATAGTGACTGTATTTTCAAAAAGTCAGTGATTTTCTCCCGACAAAAAGGTGGTGGTTATGTTCAACAGCGTCTTGTTGAGCAGCGAGATGAGGTCAAATCCTTCTTAGGCGATACCGGACAAGTATACGTATGTGGGCATTTTGAGGGAATGGGCCAAGGCGTTGACATGGCTTTGCAGTCCATACTTGAAGCGCAAGCCTACAATGCGTTAGCTGACGAAGGACGTTATCACCGCGACCTTTACTAATGTGGAGAACAGCAGGCAAATAATGTCTGTTTTACGCTTTCCTGTTCCACCGCTTAATCATCGCTAATAAACCTCAAAAGCCTTACAGCTAAATCCCAAACTTTGAGTTAGACTTTAGTCTAATGTGTCAGGCCCTTGCCTTGTCGCATGTTTAAATATGCGCAACAGTACGTTGGGCATACCTTAAATAGGTGTTTTCTTATTCAGGTATGACCTTTCGTCACCGATAATTGGTGTAATGTTTGAACTGAAAATAAGAAAATCAACAGGCTAGGGGCTGCTGACCTTTGTTGTACGTTTAAACCAAAATTCGTACACCAAAGAACAATAGGCCCTAGGGCCTGTCGATAAAACAAATTAGGACGACAGTATGCAGTCTATTGCCATTGTTATACTGGGCATCATCGGAATGTTGCTCGGCTGGTTCGTATATTCGAAGTTTATTGCGAGCCGTATATTTAAGTTGGATGATAGTTTTGTAACACCAGCCCATACAATGAAAGATGGGGTGGACTATGTTCCCACCAATAAAGTTGTATTGTGGGGGCACCATTTCACTTCCGTGGCGGGGGCAGCACCCATCGTAGGTCCAGCGATTGCTGTCTACTGGGGATGGGTTCCTGCGGTACTTTGGGTTGTGTTCGGTACGATATTGTTTGCCGGTGTGCACGATATGGGCGCTCTATGGGCCAGCGCACGCCACAAAGGCAAATCAATGGGCGCGCTGTCTGAGACCGTCATCGGAAAACGCTCTCGTTCACTATTTATGATAGTGATCTTCCTAGTACTCTTAATGGTTAATGCGGTATTTGGCGTGGTTATCGCGAACTCTTTTGTCTCCCAACCCAATGCGGTATTCCCAGCTTGGATGGCAATCGCAGTTGCATTAGTCATAGGTCAATTGCTTAAACGTAATTTCAGCCTCATACCCTTGTGTATTGTGGGGATTATTGTGCTTTATGCATCGGTGTATGCGGGCAGTTATATCCCACTAAGTCTACCGGAAACCATGTTTGGTTTAGCAGATAAAGCAAACTGGATCATTATCTTATTTATTTACGCCGCTATTGCATCGCTGTTACCAGTTTGGATGCTGTTACAGCCTCGTGATTTCATTAACGGTATGCAGTTACTTGTTGGCTTGTTCCTGCTTTATGGTGCTGTGTTCTTTGCTATGCCCGATATCACGGCGCCAGCGTTTAACGCTCAAACCGCTGTCGATTCTCCAAGTCTTATCCCGCTGTTGTTCGTTACTATAGCGTGTGGCGCTGTTTCTGGTTTCCACGGTATTGTGTCTTCAGGTACTAGCTCTAAGCAGCTAGACAAAGAGACCGATGCACGCTTTGTTGGTTACCTAGGCGCGGTCGGTGAAGGTTCACTGGCACTTATTACCATTGTCGCTGTGAGCGGCGTTGCGTTTGCAGCTTCTCCAGAAGAATGGCACGAAGTATACAGCCATTTGGGTGCGGGTAGCGTGGGTGCATTTATCACTGGTGGTGCGAACCTAATTCAGCAGGGTTGGGGGTTGCCGGTAGATTTCTCGTCAACGATCCTTGCGGTAATGGTTGTTCTATTTGCTGGCACCACCATGGATTCGGGCGTGCGTCTGCAGCGCTACATAATCCAAGAATGGGGCGATATCTATTCAATTGGTGCACTTAAGAACGGCGTGGTTGCAACGCTCGTAGCTGTTGGATGTTGTTTATTGCTGGCCTTCGGTGCAGGTGGTGCGTCAGGCAGTGGCGGTATGATTATTTGGCCGTTATTCGGTTCTACTAACCAGATACTAGCCAGTTTAACCCTGTTAGTAATCTCGGTTATGCTGATTAAATTAGGTCGACCAGCGAAATATACGCTGATTCCAATGGTGTTTGTACTGATTATGGCCTTCTTTGCTGGGCTTATTAAACTTAAAGAATACTACGTTGAAGGTAACTATCTATTGGTATTCTTAGACGCAGTAGTACTTATTGTGTCTGTGCTTGTTATGCTTGAAGCTTTTTCTGTGGTGTCAAAACTCAAAAAGGAATCGAAGCTTAAAAAAGAGCAAGCCAACGGATAAGTCACTAGCGACAAAAACTTTCATGGTTGACCTCGTGGTTTAAAATCACACTTTCGAGACAGTCAACATTCGGCCAGTGCATTTGTACTGGCCATTTTTCTTTCCTTTAAAAGCAAAACGCACTCGCATAAATCAGGTTAATCAGTTTTGCTGATTTTCTGTCATACAGCATATCTGTTATTATACTTACCGTTCTAAAACACCGTTATTTTTGTTGTCAAAAGCCGCGTTCTTCAACGTGACCTTTCAACAAAATAACCTGTGAGGCTTTGTGTCAGATATCATTTTACTTGGACAAAATTTCCTAGCACTTTTCGTTGAATCCGCGCCATGGTTACTTCTCGGTTTGCTGGTGGCGGGTATCATGCACGAATTGGTACCCGTTTCGTTTTTGGAAAAGCACATGGGCAGCTCATCGTTTGGCTCAATTACAAAGGCCGCGGTTATTGGTGCGCCTTTACCTCTGTGCTCTTGCGGCGTTATCCCAGCGGCACTTGGGCTTAGACGTAGCGGTGCATCTAAATCTTCCACTATCTCGTTTTTAGTGTCTACGCCCGAGACGGGCGTAGACAGTGTTTCTGTGTCCTATGCATTGCTTGGACCGTTGTATGCCATTGTTAGACCCATCGCGGCCATTACAAGCGCTATTTATGCTGGATTGATGGTGCGTTTTTTTCGCAGAAGCAGAAGAGGCTCAACAACGACAATCTGACGTGACGCAGTCATCGTGCTGTGGTTCAAAGCAAGCACCTAAATCAGAGCCGCAAATACAGGCCAGCACGTCCTGTTGTTCAAGCGAAAAAACACATGCTCATAACCACGAAAGCACAGACAAGCCCAAACACGAGTCTTCGCCTTCGAAAATCACAAGCGTGCTTTCATATGCCAGTGGCAAGTTACTTGAAGACATTGTGATATGGTTATTAATTGGATTAGCACTTGCCGCGGCAATTAAAACGTGGGTACCCACCGACTTTTTAACGCAATGGGGTGATGGCGTGGTCGCCATGCTAGTGATGGCGCTAATCGGCATTCCTATGTACATATGTGCTACAGCATCAACGCCACTCGCGGTTGGGTTTCTTGCGGCGGGGCTATCGCCCGGTGCTGTTTTAGTGTTTTTAATGGCGGGACCCGCCACTAACGTATCAACGATGGGAATGATCAAACAAGAAATGGGCACGCGAACGTTAGTGCTTTACCTTTTCAGTGTTATCTCTGCGAGTATTGGTTTTGGTTACGCACTGAACTACCTAGTATCTTCGTTTTCTTTAGCCTCTATGATCAAAACGCAAAGCCATGTTCATGAGCACGGTGCAGACGTTCAAGTGATTTATGGGCTATGCGCGATTTTATTGGCGGGGTTAATGTTAAGGCTGGGTCTGAAAAAGCTGCAGCAACACCGTCATAACCAAGAGCAACATTCGGCGTGCTGCGGCTAACAGTAGCCCAGCGGATGTCTTTCATAATAAAGCGCTCAAATGATATTCATAGAGCGCTTGTATATCCCGCTCTATTATCCATAATAGTCGTTCAACTTATTAAAATTAAAACGCGTTTAAACCTACAAGGACGCTTGGAATAACTACATGCTTTTACTTATTGTGTACGTCTTCATTGCACTGGGCTTTTCTTTTTTGTGCTCCATTGCAGAGGCTGTGATTCTGAGTGTTTCGTCCGCTTATATCTCTGTGTTAGAGAAAGAGGGCAAAGCCAGTGGTGCGCTACTACGTAAGCAAACCGATAATATAAATACGCCTTTATCAGCAATATTAACGCTGAACACTATTGCTCATACTATGGGGGCTGCCGGGGCAGGTGCGCAAGCGGCAGCAGTATTTGGTGACGCCTATCTAGGCGTTATTTCAGCAGTCCTTACACTCCTTATTCTTATTTTTTCTGAGATTATCCCTAAAACACTTGGTGCAACCTATTGGCGAACACTAGCGCCAGTAACCGCATATTTTCTTAAATACCTTTCAATTGTACTTATGCCGTTCGTTAAAATGTCTGAGCTAATGACGAAAGGCTTTAAAGAAGACAGCCCACTTCGCGGGTTAAGCCGCAGTGAGCTACACGCCATGGCAGAGTTGTCGGGGCAAGAAGGTCAGCTAGCGAATCACGAAGCGGCGTTTCTGCAAAGCTTGTTAAGTTTGCACGAGCTGAAAGTGAAAGATGCGATTACCCACCGCACGGCGCTATTTAAAGTGTCGGAGTCGATGACGGTAGAAGGCTTTTTCCACAAGCACGCCAATATAGAATTTTCTCGTATCCCTGTGTTTGAAGACAGCGACTCAGAAAACATTACCGGCTTTGTGATGCGTTCTGATTTATTGGTGGCACAAGCCAGAGGTAACACTGATAAGCCGCTTTCTGAATACGCAAAAGATATGGTTACCGTGTTAAACACTATGCCGCTGTCAGTCACCTTCGAGCACTTCATCAATAAGCACGTGCATATGTTACTGGTGGTTGACGAGTACGGCGGTTTAGAAGGGGTGCTTACGCTAGAAGACCTGCTCGAACGCTTGCTAGGTGTCGATATCGTAGATGAAAAAGACACCACGGTGAGCATGCGTAGGCTTGCCAAGATGATGATGAAACGCAAAGAACAAATGATGATCAAAAACGTACCCGATGCGTCGCTTGAGAGTTCGTCTAAAAAGTAGAATTAGCGCTAATTCGCCCGTAATGTTTAGCCATTATTAAGGATGATGAATATGAAACAGGATTTATGGAAAAAAGCAGTAAGAACAGAATATTCAGCCCAGGAAGGCATTGTTAAGCGAATCCAACCGTCGCTCGTTTTAGCGGCTTTGCTCGCTACAGGTTTCACGGCAAGTGCAGCTGCACAGGAACTGAGTATCCCATGTGATGATCTTGAAGAAAAAGCGCTCGCTGAATCGAAAGCTGATGAAGTAGAGCGCATAAGCGCATTTACACCAGCGACGCCTTTGAAACGTGTCGATCCTAGATACCCATCTCAAGCCATTAGAAAAGGCCGAGAAGGTTGGGTTAGGCTAAGCTACGTTATCGACGAAGAAGGCAGAGTGAAAGACCCTGTTGTAGAAGACTTCTTTGGAAGCCCTTCTTTCAAACGCAGTGCACTGTCAGCGGTTAAGAAATGGCAGTATAACCCCGCGATCAAAGATGGCGAACCTACCCAGCAGTGTCATCAAGCAGTCCAAATGGATTTCGCTATAAGCGGAAAAAGCGGTGCCACACGCAAATTTATTAAAGCTTATAAAGACGCAGAAGAGCGCTTTAATGCGGGTGATGTTGACGCGGCTGATGAAGCACTTAAAGAGCTTCTAGCTTGGGATACGCTAAACCGCTATGAAAATACGTGGTTGCTAAACTTGGAGTCTCATATAGCGAGCAAACAAGGCGACGTAGAGAGGGAAGCGCAAAGCCTAACGCGATTACTTGCCAGCAACGGTAGTAAGCGCTTCAATAACATGGTGTTTGATGAAGATTATGTGGCATACGCCCTTCAAAGAAAAATCATACTCGATGCTCAGCGCGGATATTATGCAGAAGCATTAAAATCCTACACCACACTTCAAGACATGGAAGCGCAAGAAACGCGTATTGGCGAGATCGCGCCGCTAATTAGTCAGATTGAAGAATCTATTGCATCTGAGCAAAACTTAACCGTGCCCGTAACGATAGGAAGTGATGGGAATTGGTTCCACACTCTTGTGCGAAGTAAGTTTGCTTTTGGCAACATCCAAGGCGAACTTGATACCGTTGAAGTCCGTTGTGATACTCATCGAGAAAAATTCACGGTTGCCGAAGCGCATGTTTGGCAAATTCCAAGCTCTTGGGGACAGTGTCAGGTGATGGTGAAAGGTGACAGCGAAACAAAATTTGATTTAATTGAAGTGGCCAAAGGGTAGGACGAACAACAGTCGCGTCGCTACAGAGTTACAGTGAATGCCAGTTGAAATAGTTGCTCTCTATAGTCCTCGTCGGATTGGAAAAAACGCAAATTCTCCTGATGCCCTGAATTTAATTGCCATTCTGTGCTAACGGATAAATAAGCGGTAATGTCGTACCTTACGCTAACGGTAAAGGCGTTACCTCTGCTTCCATTCGGGTCATACATAACATCATCGTTATCTACCACCTGATACCAGTCCCCACGCATGGCTAAAGTTAAATCTTCCCAGCCTAATTGCTTTAGGTTGTATGCCGCACCGATATACGCACTGGAAAAATCGTTGTCTACGATATGCTCCCCCATCAAAGTGTCACCTAGTAGCACTTGAGAAAACACCGTTAACTCAGGTCGTGGTAAATATCGCAGTGTTAATGAATGAAAGCGCGTATGCCAGGCATAAATGCGGTCTGGGTCAACAATGTTCGGGTCTGCATTATTGTCGTAATAGTAATAACGCAACTCGGCCTTTCTAGCATAGGCTAAGTGAGCTCCTACGTAGTACCCTAACCGATTGTCAATTTCTCTGAAGGGTTCAGTCCATGCCGGTGCGTTTAACTTATCTTCATCGACGACGCCGGGAATGGGGAGGAAGTTTACGCGATCATTATAAACGGACTGTCTGTCGTGAAGGGCAAACCCTCGCCAAGAAAGCAGAGTGCCGGTGGAATCATTACCTTTGAACACGCTGCCTAATACTTTCCATGACCAGTGGCTTTTTATTTGCCTGCCATTTTGTCGTAGACTTACTTCGATACCGCCCGTTCTTAGTTCTTCACCCACCCAACTATTAATTGCTGAGTTACTCAGAAAATGAGGCGATAACCAACCCGCGTCGGTATTTTCCGCTGAGAGTGCGGGAAAAAATGCCCCTATTTTTACTTCAGGCTTTATGCTGGATGCGACTAACGGGCGATATTTTAAATAAAGTTCGGAGAATCCAACCTTTTGTTCCCCATCGCTATAACCATTGATGACGCCAACTGCCGACCAACTATCCGCTAACATAAAGTCAGCTATCACTACAGCATGAGAGAGCTGTATGCCGCTACTTTCATAACGCTGATGGCCGGTCCCCATTTGCTGAAAGCTTCGCGAATCATCTTTTGCCACAAAGCTTGTTCTTACTAGGGCCTTGGTTTCTCCGTGAACCTGAAGTGTTAAACTCGTGCAAAGCAAACAGACGGTTAAGGCAAAGACATTACGCATTAATAATCGCCAAATCCTTCGTCGAAGTCATCGTCACTGAAAACTGCATCAAGAACAAATTTGTATTCTTGTGAGTTGGTGATATGCAATGTTGAGCTGTTAAATAGTTTCACATCAGGTTGCTGCGGGTGCCAGGTCATAACACTGTACTCGCCTACCGGAAGTGAAACATTCATTAGGCCTTCTTCATCGGTTTTTGCGAAAAATGGACTGTCGGTTACCACAATATAGCCCAGCATCCAGTCGTGAATATTGCAGCCAATATCTACAATACCAGCTTGCTCAAAGCGAAGCGGTTCAGCGGTAAACTCTTTATAGAGTTTTAGCTCAAACTGTTTTGTAGGGGAAAAAGAATACACGTGATGAAAAAGATTATCTGCGTTTGGAAACGAAATATCTGTGCCTGATTGAACAACAAGCACGTGAGGCGCAAATTGTTTATCGATTTGATTCATTATGGCGGGCTCTTCTTCACGCTGTGGTGTTGATGAAAGCGTAAAGTTAGGCGTTAGGGTTAACACCATATCTTTCACAGGCTCCCCATTGGCGTCGCTAACGTATATCGAAATGCTTGGCGTTGCTGATAAGGATGTCTCAGCGGCATGTGCCCATGAAAGGGTAGCGCCGGCTAGTAAGAGAGCGCTCGATGTGAATGTACCTGTGATGAAACTAGTTATGTTGAACGTGCTCGTCCTTCGATGAGAGGTAAAGAAAATAGAAAGCGCAAATGACATGGATTTAATCAATAACGAGTTGTTTTTTGGCATTGTAATTCATTCTTTAAAATGGCTTTAGCCTTAGACAGAAAGGCAAAGCGCTATGCGTCCATTGTTGACACGAAAGCATATGACTACGTATAGCCTATTCAATACCAATCCGTATAGATAATAACCTATGCGGACTGGTATGAGGTATGTGCTCGGCTTTCGCTATCGATGTAGCAAAGTTTATTAGACTTTAACTATAGACCGAGTTGGACGTTTTTTCATTCATTTATATCAAAGGAAAACGCGCGCTGACGACTACACCTGTACTATCCTTCCGATTGGATAACGACAACTGACCTTTGTGGAAGGTCATTATGATATTGGCAATATAAAGCCCTAGCCCCAAGTGCGGTGAAGAGGCATTTTGCACATCGTTTTCTTTTCTCACCGACACCATAGACTGAAGCAACTGAGACCTCATTCCTTCAGGAAGAAGCGGCCCGGTATTACTAATGGTTAACTCAGCTTGCTTGTCCTTAACCGTGATACTGACTTGGATTTCACTTTCTTTTTCACTGAAATCTACGGCGTTAGCGATAATTTTATCGAACATTTGAGCCGTAAGTTCAGGGGAACCAAGTATGCGCGCAGTATCAGCATTGTGGGTAAAACTAAAGCGTCGATGGCTATAGGCATGTTCGTAACCAGCAATACACCCAGATATCACCTTAACTAAGTCGAATGGTTCTAAATCTTCTTGTTGAATGGCCTGCTCTAATCGGGTGGCTTCACTCATACTGTTTAATATTGTACTTAGGCGGTTCACCCCTGATTGCGCCCTCTCAATAAAAACGGCTTGTTGGTCGGCGTCATTAACCTGAGTCAGCATATCCAGCGACGATTTTACCACGGCAATGGGCGTTCTAAGTTCGTGAGACAAGCGGGACGCCATGTTTTCTAAATAGGAGTTGTACTGCTGTAACCGTGAAAGCACATCCGCAAATGAACGGGATAAATCACCAATTTCATCACGCTGATTTGAAACCGGAAGGGTGCCAATGATTTTGCCATTATCATCTATCACCGCTTCGGTGTTATCGCGAAGGGAGCGAATGCGGTTTGAAATTCGCGTAGCGAACAGCAGTAACCCTAAAGTACCTATGGTCATCACTGCTAAAATCACGTGAAAGAGCTGTTCCAACGCCCGGTTCCGCAACGTACGAATACCATTGGTGGTTTGCTCTACAATAACCGCCCCCATTACGTTGCCTTCAATAAAAATAGGGTAGGCAGCGGAAAGTACTATGGCTTTGTTATCGGGTGACAAACGCCATAGTGAATCGGGTTGGCCATTCAGCGCAGTGCCTAAATCCTGCCCTACCAATGCATAAGCATCGTCTAGCTCGTCAATGAAGTCGGCCGGTGGCCGCGTAAGAATCTGATAATAAAGTGGAAGTAACCACTCACTTTCAACCCAGTGCCAAATTGCATTTGAAGAGGTTTCTTTTTCATCTACTTCAATACCAGTGGCCGATTGAATGTCACCAGCGCGGGCGAGTACCCGCTTGTGCTTATCTACAACCCAAACCCGTGAATCGGCATATTTTAAACCTGCCAGAATGCGCTCAATTTCAGGGGAAGGAGTGATAACAGTACCTAATTCAGCGAGCTCTTTTGTATTCGCCGTACCTAACGCGTACTGCTTCAATCGACTTGCCCTGTCGTCCACATCGACAATTGAAAATGCTAAGCCGCCTGTGGTCATAGATAGCGGAAAGCGCAGTTCAATGTTGTAGCCCGTGGCAGTCTCTTGCCATCGGCCTTGAATAGAGAGCGCG
Source organism: Alteromonas sp. KUL17 (assembly GCF_006538305.1). NCBI lineage: Bacteria > Pseudomonadati > Pseudomonadota > Gammaproteobacteria > Alteromonadales > Alteromonadaceae > Alteromonas > Alteromonas sp. KUL17. The sequence continues at coordinate 18,483 of NZ_BJKJ01000031.1, read as the reverse complement.
TTCTCTACCGCCCGAGTTGTCGCTGTGTTATCTGCCAGCTTGTACGCATTTACCCAGCCACTTTCATAAGGGGCGACAACATACCTTGCTAATTCTCCCTGTGGAGTTTCCATGCCCACAAGTAAGTGGTCGCCAGTCTCCACGCTTAAACTATTGGGTTGCCGCCACAGCAGTACGTCATCACTGACTTCAAACATGGCATACAGAAATTGACCGTAGCGCCCCACCATATGCTTGAACGATAAGCTGGTAGGTTCTCCCGCGTAGCCATTGTAGTACTCAATAACTTCGCCACTGTCATACTCACTCATTAACTCGCTGACTTGCTGCCAGTCGTTAAGTTCGCCATCAAGTCGAATGGGGGACGGGATAGGTGGCGCGTAAAGATCTGTTCCAGGGCGCACGTCTTGAAGATACGCCGATTGGCTATCAAATAAAGCGGGACGCTCGTGAAGGGCAGTGGCAACAGCTCGCGCCGTGCCAATCATGGTTTGTTCTTGACCGTTTCGCAGATACTGCTCAAGCTCCCACACATAGTTATAACCTAAGTAGGGTATGGTGAATAAGAACAGCGACAGCACCATAAGCTGAAGGCGTATTGAAAAGCGAAATCCCATGTTTTTAGTCGGTTGCCCTTATCTTTTAATCAGACGAAACGCAATTTTAGTCGAAAGCCCGCTACAGCTGCCAGCGATATCCCATGCCGTACACGGTGTCGATATGATCGAAGTTTGGGTCAAGCTGCACAAACTTTTTACGCATACGTTTGATATGCGAAGTAATGGTGGTGTCGTCTACCACCATTCTGGACTCATCCATTAGCTGTTGGCGGCTTTTCACATGACCAGGGCGCTTAATGAGCGCATGCAGCATCCAAAACTCTGTTACCGTTAACAAAACGGGCTGGTTTTGCCAGCTTACCGTCATTCTCGACACGTCTACTTTTAAGTCGCCCACTTTTAGCTCATCTTTTTGCTCTGTGGGGGCAGCAAGTAAGTCTGTACGCCTGAACAAGGCTGCAATGCGTGCTAGCAGGTGAGCCATGCTGATATCTTTGGTCAGGTAATCGTCCGCGCCCATTCTAAGGCCGCTGATAGTATCTACGTCGTTATCTCGTGCAGTAAAAAAGATGATAGGTAGGGTTTGTGATAGGCCTCGCAGTTGCTGACACAGCATAAAGCCCCCCTCAATTTCATCTTTCAAACCAATATCGATAATGGCTAAGTCGGGTAAGGTGTGGTTAAACGCTTCAGCAGCAGAAGGCCTGTCCTCATAGGCATTCACGCTATAGCCCTGCGCTTTAAGCGCCATAATGTAATTTTCGCGAATGGCCGCGTCATCTTCCACTAATGCAATTGTCTTTGGCATACATTAACCCGCAAATATAATTCTGATAGAGCGCACACTATACCTATGAATGACAGCTATTGCCTAAGTTCGGCATAAAATCCTCAAGCCTGCCTCATTTACGCCATAATTGAGGGGCTTATCGTGAACTTTATCTTTGGCGGCAGCCCCACACAACGTCCCCAAGCACGGATTAATAAAACGCTTGTAGTGCAGTTTCACATGCTAAATCTACAGGAAAGCTAAATCACCACCACATTTCCACAATTACGCGCTTTTTTTGCCATTAATAACGGGTTTAATAGTATTTGTCCGTCGAGTTTAGCGCACTGCTTTTTTTAAGTGCCAGGCAAGCGAGGCGGATTGCACTGTAGAAGCCTCTTCAAAGACTAGGAGAGGGGAAACAGTGCCGTGGAAGCGGTAAGGCTGAACTTCTACGTAAAAGTCTTAATTATCTATTCAGACTGGTATTAAGCTACCCTTTGCGCTGCGTACTACCCCAACGGTACGCGGCGCTTTTTTATTGGGGTTGAAAAAAGGCGTTTTCGCTCTCATTTAGAAGACGAAAGCTTAAACTGTTTAAAGCAACCACTAAACGCGAGTGTATTCATTTAATAGCATGAACTAGGTTACACTTCGTTGGTTGTAAGTTGTTAGCGACAGATAACTGCATCTCACTAAAGTTAATTAGGGCGTGCTGACCTTTGGTTTGCATCAAAGGTCAATACGTCTTAGTGATCACACTCTCACTACGGGCAAATCATGAAAGCGTTGGACATTAAAGGGTTAACCAAAACCTACAAAGGTGGCGTACAGGCACTAAAAGGCGTCGACCTTACAGTACAAGAAGGAGACTTCTTTGCATTACTTGGCCCAAATGGGGCGGGTAAATCTACCACTATTGGTATTATCAGTTCACTTGTAAACCAAACCAATGGCAGTGTGTCGGTGTTTGGTTATGACCTCACAACGCAAAAAGAGCAAGCCAAAGCCTGCATTGGTCTGGTGCCACAAGAGTTCAATTTCAACCAGTTTGAAACTGTACTGCAAATTGTATTGAATCAGGCAGGTTACTACGGTGTGCCGCGCAGTATTGCGAAAGAGCGTGCTAAAAAATACCTTGCTCAGCTTGACCTGTGGGAAAAACGTGATGCCCGCGCGCGTGAGCTATCGGGCGGTATGAAGCGAAGACTGATGATTGCTCGAGCACTCATGCATGAGCCGAAATTGCTTATTTTAGATGAGCCTACCGCGGGCGTAGATATTGAAATTCGTCGCTCTATGTGGGGCTTCTTGGAAGAGATTAACCGTCAGGGGATTACCATCATCCTCACTACTCACTATCTTGAAGAAGCAGAAATGCTGTGTCGCAATATCGCCATTATTAACAAGGGCACCATTGTCGAGAACACCAGCATGAAAGCTTTATTGTCTAAATTAAGCCTAGAAACCTTCGTATTGGATATCAAAATACCTGAGGGCATGACGACGACAGATGACCTACTAACAGGCTTTGAACACCGTTTGATTGACGACCATACCCTTGAAGTTGATGTTGAGAAAACGGAAGGATTGAACCCGGTTTTCACCCAGCTAAGTGAAAAGAGTATTCAAGTGATGAGCATGCGCAATAAATCAAATCGCCTTGAAGAGCTATTTGTGCGTTTAGTTGAATCAGCGAAGCAAGCTGGCTAAACCCACAGCAGGTAAAGGTGAAAAACATGAAAACTGAAAGTACACAAATGAACACAGAAGAAAACGTGGGTTGGTTTAAGCAAAACTATGTGGCGCTAACCACTATTTGGATAAAAGAATGTACGCGCTTTTTGCGCATTTGGGTACAAACCCTTGTGCCGCCAGCTATTACAATGAGTTTGTACTTCGTGATATTCGGTAGCCTCATCGGTAACCGTATCGGCGAAATGGGCGGCTTTACTTACATGGAGTTTATTGTGCCCGGCCTTATTATGATGTCGGTGATCACAAACTCCTACGCCAACGTGTCCTCTTCATTTTTTAGTGCTAAATTTCAGCGCAATATTGAAGAGCTGTTGGTGTCACCAGTACCCACTTCGGTCATCATTCTTGGGTATGTGGGCGGCGGCGTGGCCCGCGCCATACTTATAGGTATTATCGTTACCTTAGTGTCGCTGTTTTTCGTTGATGTTCAAATACACAATTTGGGCATTATTGCGCTCACGTTGTTACTCACTTCTACCTTGTTTGCGACTGCGGGTTTAATTAATGCGGTATTTGCGAAGACCTTTGATGATATTAGCGTGGTTCCAACGTTTGTATTAACACCGTTAACTTACTTAGGTGGTGTGTTTTATTCACTTACCCTATTGCCTGAATTCTGGCAGTGGGTGAGTAAGGCGAACCCTGTTGTGTATATGGTCAACGGGTTTCGTTATGGGTTCTTAGGGGTCTCTGACGTAAATGTAACCTTGTCGCTTGCCTTGTTAGTGGGCTTTAATGCACTGCTATTTGGTGTGGCGTACTACCTACTTAAAACGGGTAAAGGTATTCGTAGCTAATGGCCAGCGGTAATTCTAGAGAAATCACAACATCGCAGGTAGGTATTCACGATAAGTTAGACGACTTAGTGAAAAAGTACCAAGCGAGTGAAAATAAGCGACCGATTAGCGACCATACACAAGCTGCGTTTGATGATGTCAGCGCGTGGCTTGATGGCTTTAGCGGCGAGATCATTTTAGATTCATGCTGCGGCGTTGGCGAAAGTACGGCGAATATTGCAAGAGCAAACCCCGATGCGCGTGTTATCGGTATCGATAAGTCGGCGCTGCGGGTGGATAAACATGAACATTACAGCGCACAGCAAGACAACTATCGGGTTATTCGTGCCGATGTGAACGACTTTTGGCGCTTAGTAAAGCAGTCTAATTGGAACGTGACTCAGCACTTTTTGCTGTATCCCAACCCCTATCCTAAAAAGACGCAGGTTCAAAAGCGCTGGCACGGTAGTGCGGCCATGGTGGACCTGATGGCGATCACTCCAAATATTGAAGTGCGTAGCAACTGGCTTATTTATCTAATGGAATTTGCGCAAGCGGCTAAACATTACGGCATGGTATCTGATTTATCTGAAGTCACTGGCGATGATCACATGACGCCGTTTGAGCGAAAGTACCGAGGGAGCGGTCAATCGTGCTGGCAGCTTAACTGCCGTAGCGAAGAAGGCTGAGTCTGCTATAGCAGCAAGAAATACTGAAAGCTGATAAAAGTGGGGTGAGATGAAAATCTCGCCCCGTTTGTTATTCAAATTCGTATAATTCGCTTGTTAATGGCGCGCAGTGGCACTTCGCACATTTGCCATGGGCGGACTAAACACATATCCCTGTGCATAACGAATGGGCAGGCGTTTTACGCGTTCTAGATGCGCCTCATCTTCTACGTGCTCGGCAATAGTGCTTACTCCATGGCGTTCACATAGCGACAGCAGATAGTCTACATATTCCCTCACTGCCTCTTGTTCGTCATAGTGTTTAATTAGCCCGCCAGCGAGCTTAATCCCCCGAACCGGCAAGTTCATAAGCGCTCGTATGTTACCTGGGCACGATCCAACGTTGTCGATGAAAACACCCAGCCCCACATGCATGCTTTTTTCGATAAATGCAGTAAGGCTTTTCGGATTGGATAGGGCAGTAGAAGCACTCACTTCTATACTTACACGCTCTGGCGTGGGGTAGCTTGCTAAATGGGTGATGAGGGTATTAGTAAGCTCTACATTGTGAAGGTCATTGGCAGTTATATTGATGTTCCAAGGGATATTAACGTCGTGAAAATAGCTGGCACATTGCACAAACATGCTCGCTGCAAGCGTATTTACGTGTTGTTCGCGCTCTATAAGGTAGAGAAATTCGCTAGGTAAAAAAGTCTTATCACCTTGGGTTATCAAGCGTGCCAGGCACTCGTAGCGCCATACTCCTTGGCTTTGTAAGTCAACGATGGGTTGAAAATAAGGCACGATATCATCGATAGAGAAATCCTCGGAAATTTCACGAATGGGCATAAACAGACCCCCTTGCTTTGAAGCAGTACTTTATCGCAGCGATGAATGCTTGAATGTGAGTTCAATGGCTACTTAGGCTCGCAATTAGAAGATGGAAAACCAATACGAGAGACCCGTGTTGGTACTATTCATAAATTAAATATAGTAGAGACTGATAAAATTTGCGGTACAAAATTCGGGGGAATTCGTTTAAATACGTGTGCAGAGTTAACCGCTTCATAAGTTTTTTGCATGTCATAAAACGTTAATAGTCGCTTAAATGCCGTGCGCTAACCCTTGGCGAGCATTGCAATCTGATGTAAAGTGCGACACCCTGAAAGTATTGTGATAAGTTTTCAGGTTTGGCAACGAATGGACCGCGTCAACGCGCATTAGCCCTGCCGATGTACCGTTAAGGGATATGTTGGATAAATAGCTGCACCAGTCGCAAAGTAATTGTGTCGAATGCTATTTGGCTAAAAGGAAAAGTAAGTGTCAGGCCGGTGTCCTACAAAACCGCCTGTTGATTTCGCCCAATAAATGCAAGCGAAATGTGTGATTGTTTTAAGTATGAGGTGTGTTGAGTGGGTGAAGCGCAAGTTAGTTTAGAGCACCTGTTTAGGGTCTTTACCAAGCCTGAACACAAAGACTCAAAGCTGGCTCAAATAGAGCAGCATTTATCTGACAATATCTTAGATTTTTTGTCGCAGCATGTTGTGACAAAGAAGACATCGTTAGAAGAAATTGAAAAAGACTTCTCAGACTCCAAAGTGCCTGAGTCACCTGAGTTTGTGTCTACTCATGCTGAAAGCTTGCTCGATAAGCTCGTTGCGCACTCTGTAAATACTTACTCGCCAACGTTTATCGGTCACATGACCTCTGCGCTGCCTTATTTTCATCTGCCGCTTTCTAAGTTGATGGTAGGCCTTAATCAGAACCTGGTTAAGATTGAAACATCTAAAGCTTTCACGCCACTAGAACGTCAAGTGCTGGGAATGATGCACAACCTTGTGTACGACCAGCCTCAGGGGTTTTATGACAATCATCTACACAGTGCGGCCCATTCATTAGGGGCATTTTGCTCTGGTGGTACCATTGCCAATATTACCGCGTTATGGGTGGCTCGCAATAAACTACTTGGTCCACAAAAAGGGTTTTCTGGCGTAGCCAAAGCCGGTCTTGCTGCTGCCTATCGCCACTACGGCATTGACAATTTAGGGGTGATGTGTAGCAAGCGCGGCCATTACTCGCTTTCAAAGGCTGTGGATGTCTTGGGATTAGGTCGCGAGCAACTGTTAACTGTGCCTGCACCGAAACAAACCCTCGACCCAGCGAAAGCCCTTCGCATTGGTAAACGCTATCAAGATGAAGGCAATAAGCTTCTTGCTATCGTTGGGGTAGGCGGCACCACCGAAACAGGGCACGTAGACCCGCTAGACGAGCTTGCTGACGTAGCCGAAGAGTTGGGGTGCTGGTTCCATGTGGATGCAGCTTGGGGCGGCGCAACGCTATTCTCGGCGCGTTATCGCGACAGACTAAAAGGTATTGAGCGAGCTGACTCTGTCACCATTGATGCACACAAACAAATGTATGTGCCCATGGGCGCGGGTATGGCGCTTTTCAAAGACCCACAAAATGCCAATGCGGTAAGGCATCACGCCCAATATATTTTACGTGCAGGCTCTAAAGACTTAGGGGCTACCACGCTTGAAGGCTCTCGTAACGGCATGGCCATGATGGTGTATTCGGCGCTGCATATATTCGGTCGAAAAGGGTATGAACTGCTTATTGATCGCAGCATTGATAAAGCCAAAGACTTTGCGCAGATGATTGATAAAGCCCAAGACTTTGAATTGACGACCACACCTATTCTATCACTGTTGACCTATCGCGTTTGTCCCGCTGAAGTGCAGGAAAAGCTGAAGCATGTGAATGCTAAAACCCGCAATGCTATTAATGAGAAGGTTGATGCCCTTGTTGTTGCGGTACAAAAGCAGCAGCGTGAAGCAGGTAAGTCTTTTGTGTCTCGTACTCGCCTGGAAGCGCCTGATTACCCTTCCCAGTGTATTACCGTGTTTCGCGTAGTGTTAGCGAATCCGCTTACTAGCCATAACGACTTGGCCGCAATTTTGGCTGAGCAACACTTAATTGCGAAAGAGACTCAGGCTTGGAAAGAGCTAATGGATTTCGTTCGCGAAACAGAAACCGTTGCTTCTTAACAGCGGACTCTAATAGCTGATGTTAACAGCTGACGTTAACAGCAACACATAAAAAAACGCCCGATACAGGCTCTGTTTAGGAGCGTTGCATCGGGCGTTTTCTTTTGTAGTTCGAGATTATCCGCAAGGATTGGTATTACGCTTAATCTCGCGTAATTTGCATATTATCAATTAAGCGCGTCTTGCCCATAAACATAGCAACCAGTAAAACTAACTCTTTGTCGCTGTCGCCAGCCGGTTCAAAGGTGGCGGCGTTAACTACCTGACAGTAGTCCTTCTTAAAGCCTTTCGCTTCAAGGTTACTGACCATAATGTTTTCAAGCTCAACAAAGTTGGTGTTACCGCTTTCTATACCCGCTTTTATACGCTGCATTTCTGCAAAAATAGCACTCGCGGTCGCTTTTTCTGCGTCTGTGAGGTAGCCATTTCTAGAGCTCATTGCCAGGCCTGACGTTTCGCGCTCAGTAGGCACACCGTGGACCTTTACAGCCATCGACAAATCACGAGCCAAAGCGCGAATAACTTGTAGCTGTTGGAAGTCTTTTTCACCAAAAAACGCATCGTCTGGCTGTACCATGTTGAAAAGCTTGGTGACCACGGTAGCGACACCGCGAAAATGGCCTGGACGACTTGCCCCGCAATGAGAGTCGGAAATACCGGGTACTTCAACGAATGTCTGCGCATCCAGACCTGCCGGATACATTTCCGCTACGCTAGGTAAAAATACCGCGTCAGCACCCACAGAAATAAGCTTAGCTTTATCTTCTTCGATAGTGCGTGGATAGGCGTCTAAATCTTCGTTCGCACCAAATTGCATGGGATTAACAAAAATGCTAACCACCACTTTGTCGTTGTGCGCTTTCGCTTTTTTAACTAGTTTGAGATGACCATCGTGCAGGTTGCCCATAGTGGGTACAAAACCTACGGTTTCACCATTACGTCGCCATGCGTTCACCGTGCTGCGTAATGCTGAAATACTATCAACCACCTTCATAATTTACCTCGTTACTCGAAGCTGTGTTCAGCCGATGGGAACGCACCGCTTTGCACATCTTCAATATATTTTGATACGGCTTTGCGCATATCGCCGGTTTCTACAAGGTAGTTCTTTGAGAACTTCGGCATATAGTTTGCGCTGATGCCAAACATGTCGTGCATCACCAGAATTTGACCGTCGGTATCTTTGCCTGCCCCAATACCGATTACCGGTATGGTTAGGGCTTCGCTAACCGCTTTGCCTAGCGATGAAGGCACGCACTCAAGCACTAGTAACTGAATACCGGCTTCTTCCAACGCTTTCGCTTCGCTAAGCAGTTTTTCAGCCTGGCTCGCTTCGCGGCCTTGTACTTTAAAACCACCGAATACGTGCACTGACTGAGGCGTTAAGCCTAAATGGCCACACACAGGGACGCCGCGCAGGTTTAAGCCTTTGATGGTGTCGCACAACCAGCTTCCACCTTCCATCTTAACCATACTTGCACCTGCAGCCATAAGCTTTGCTGCATTGGCGTAGGTTTGCTCAGGAGTGGCGTAAGACATAAACGGCATATCGGCTAATACGAAGGCGCGTTCAGTGCCGCGACGCACACTTTTCGTGTGGTAGGCAATGTCATCGATGGTTACCGGTAGGGTGTCGTCTTCACCTTGAAGAACCATGCCTAGAGAGTCGCCAATAAGAAGGGCGTCAACGCCTTGTTCGTCGAACATTTTGGCGAAGCTGGCGTCGTAAGCGGTTAAAGAGGTGATCTTTTCCCCGGCCTGCTTTTTCTTAAGCAAGCCCGATACAGTTACTTTCTTCATGACATGTCTCAGATTGATATTGTTGGTATCGTGTGGCGAACTATACGGATTTTGCCGCTAATTGGAAGAGCGCAGGCGACGAAGTCCATCCAGCGAGCAGTTAGCGACCCATGCCGAGATGGGTTTGCCATCGTGCATAACCATATTGGGCGCAATTTCAAACAGCGGCACCATAACGAACTCGCGTTCTGCCATGCCGTAATGGGGAATGACTAAGTCTGCGGTGTCGATGGTTTCGCTGCCGTACAACAAAATATCCAAATCCAAGGTGCGCGGACCCCAGCGCTCACCTTTGCGCTCACGGCCTTCTTCCAGCTCAATGCGTTGCAGCTGCTTCAATAAGCCGTGTGGCTTCAACGAGGTCTCTATTAAGCATACCGCGTTAATATAGTCAGGTTGGTCTTGCGGCCCCATCGGTTTACTAGAATAAAGTGAAGAGGTTTTAAGTACGCGGGTGTCTTCTATTTGACCTATAGCATCAAACGCACGCTGTGCTTTTCCCTGGCTATCGCCGAGGTTGCTACCTACACCAATGTAAACGTGCTCTTTATGCATCAGGACCTCGCTTCGCTGGTTTACGCTTGCGCTTACGCGGGGCACCTTTTGCGCCGCCTTCGCTTTTGCGAAGGGCGTTAAGCATGCCTTTCTGCTTACCGTTGTCAGCGTGCTGGAAGTGCGTCCACCACTGAGCTAGCTCTAATAGATCGCCACCTTCAATTTGGCCTCGGGCAAGCAAAAAGTCATAGCCAGCTCTAAATTTAGGGTGCGTGAGCAATTGGAAAGCGCGACGGCCAAAGCGCTTAGGTAGGCGTTGCTGTAAAATCCAGATGTCCCGAACCACGGTAGAGAAGCGTTTAGGGATCATAATACGTTGTGTTTGACGTGCGATAACCTCGCCTGACGCAATATTAAATGCATCGTGAGCATTTAAGCCAGACTCACTTTGTAAGCGTTGTGACTCTTCTTCAACCGGATACCAGAGTAGCGCGGCGTAAAGGAACGCTGGCGTAACTCGCTGGTCGCTATTAATACGCTCGTCGGTATTGGCAAGTACGCGACGTACAAACTGCATTTCACGGCTGTTTTCATCTTTCAAAAACGGCGTTAGCTGAGGGAACAAAGGCTCGATTAAGCCGTATTCGTGCAGCATTAAGAAGGTTTCTTCTCCCTTACCCGATAAAAACAGTTTAAGGGTTTCTTCAAACAAGCGCGCTGGTGGAATGTTCTGTAAAAGGTTGGCCAGAGATTTTATCGGTGCAGCGGTTTTTGCTTCAATGCGCATGCCAAGCTTAACGGCAAAGCGCACCGCACGTAGCATGCGTACCGGATCTTCACGGTAGCGTGTTTCCGGGTCGCCAATAAGCTCAACTTCTCGTTTTTCTATGGCGGCTAAGCCATTAGCGAAGTCTTTTACCGTAAAGTCTGCCACGCTGTAATACATGGCGTTAAAGGTAAAGTCACGGCGTTCAGCATCTTCTTCAATGGTGCCGAATACGTTATCGCGTACTAATTGACCGTGAGCGTCGCGCTTTGCGACAGCCTTCCCCTTGGGAAGGTTGTCGTCTTCGTCTGACTCTTGGTGATGCCCGCGGAACGTGGCTACTTCAATGATTTCACGGCCAAACACAATATGGGCCAAACGAAAGCGCCTGCCGATAAGGCGGCAATTTCTGAACAAGCCTTTAATTTGTTCAGGTGTGGCGTTCGTCACCACGTCGAAATCTTTTGGTTCGTGACCCATCAAAATGTCGCGTACACAGCCCCCTACCAAATAGGATTCGAAGCCAGCTCCATTAAGGCGATACATTACTTTCAATGCATTTGCGCTTACGTCTTCGCGAGATATACCGTGTTCTCCACGGGTCATAGTCCTTGGCTTTAAAGCGTTAGGAGACGAACTCTCTTTTGAAAAAGCGCGCTTAACAGATTTAAAAACACGATGAATGATGATGGTATCTCCGCAGACTATAAAGGTTCGCTATAATAAGTGGATTCATGCTGTGGAACAATAATTTCGGGTGTTTTCACTACTTTTTTCCTATTCCACATTGAAATAGCCGTCTTAAGCGCCGAATCAATATCACCAAATTCTGACGCATTTGGAAAGGAAAAGCCTAAAAAGTGCATCACACGCACGAGATTATCTAAAGCTGTTTCGTTTTTAACTGGCGCTGCACGGTTTTGTTTACTTAGTTTTCTGCCTGGTGCCACGGCAGCGACCGGCACGTGACCGTATTCAGGAGTAGAATAGCCCAGCGTGTGATATACGGCGCGCTGTAAAGGCGTGACATCAATTAAATCACACCCTCTAATGACATGGTTAACTTGCTGAAATACGTCATCTAAAATCACGACAAGGTTATACGAAAATAAGCCGTCTCGACGTTTCAGTACTACGTCTTCGGCTATTAAATCAGAGCTTGAATTAGAGGGCATAACTTTGCCCATAAGCACGTCATCAAAGGCTTCAAGTTGAGTATCTACTTTTAAACGAACTGCACAGTCCTGTGTGTTGGAGTGTACTGGCTCAGTCCGACAGTGGCCGTTATAAACACCGCCCATGGCTTTAATTTGCTTACGTGTGCAGGTACAAAAATAGGCTTTTTGTTGTGTAAGTAAGTCATCGAGAACCGCTTGATAACGGGCATGTTGTTGGCTTTGATAGATGACGTCGCCGTCCCAATACAGGCCGTGGGCTTCTAGGGTAGTGAGTATGTCTTTATCTACACCTTTAATACAGCGCGGCTCGTCTATATCTTCCATACGTAGCAGCCATTTTCCGTTATGGCTTTTGGCATCTAGGTAGCTGGCAACAGCGGTAACTAACGAACCGAAGTGAAGTTGGCCGGATGGAGAGGGAGCAAAGCGCCCTACATAGTGGTTATGCATAATAAAGGCTTAACAAAAAGCCCCATCTTTTCGGGATGAGGCTTTCTATATCAACGTAATCGAGGCTAGTAACTTAACCTTGAAGTTGTTTTTCTTTAATTTCAGCCATGGTCTTACAGTCGATACATAAATCTGCTGTAGGACGAGCTTCTAAGCGACGAATACCAATTTCGATACCACACTGGTCACAGAAGCCGAAATCGTCTTCTTCAATTCGCTTAAGCGTTTTTTCAATTTTCTTTATTAGCTTACGCTCACGGTCACGTGTACGTAACTCAAGGCTGAACTCTTCTTCTTGAGCTGCACGGTCTACAGGATCAGGGAAGTTTGCTGCTTCATCCTTCATGTGCGTTACTGTACGGTCAACTTCTTCACGAAGTTGGTTGCGCCATGCTTTAAGCAATAGACGGAAGTGCTCCATTTGGGGCTCGCCCATGTACTCTTCGTCAGCTTTTGGCTCGTACGGCTGTAAACCTGCCAGCGCTAATAGTCCTAGGGATTTTGTTTCTTTTCCTGTTGGCATCTGCCACATCTCCTACACTACGACATCCATCTTGTCCTGATTGGACCGATATCTATATCAGACTCGACAACTTCAGGCAATCAATCGTGTCTATGTAATTATTATGCTGGTGTATTGCTTTCATAAATTAGCCAGGTGTTTTTTCATTTAGCCCGCTGGCTACCAGCAAACGCATTAGTGCGTTCTCCCACTAAAACAAGGCGCAAATATGAAGGCGAAATGAAAAAAATCAACCTATTTTTTATAAAATCAAAGGGAGTGTTTGATTTAATAGGATTTTTTGTTCGTCTATTATACAGCTTGCCGCCAAAACCGTTACGCCAGCGTTTGCGGCAATCTTTACGCTTTCTGCATAAGTTGGATCAATATGCTCGGCCACTTGTACACTTTCGATGGCGGTGTGTTGTACGCAGAATAATAGATTGGTTTTTATACCACTGTCAGATAAACGAGCAAGTTCTAAACAGTGCTTCGCGCCGCGTTGCGTGACTGCGTCGGGGAAGAACCCTTTGTTTTCATCTGCTAAGGTGACGGATTTAACTTCCATATACTCAGTAACACTCTGATGTTCGGCATTTTTTCGAGTTAATGCAAAGTCGAACCGGCTATTGGCGGTAGGAGGTGTTACTTCTGCTTTCCAATCTGTGATGTCTGAAAATTCGCTTAGCACCTTGTTATCTAGCGCTTCCGCCACCAGTTTATTAGCATTGTGCGTATTAATGCCGATGAAGTGACCATCAAATGTTTGGGCTAGCTCCCATGTATACTTGAGTTTTCGATTTGGGTTGGTGGACTCACTTAAAAAGACAGTGTATCCAGGAACAGCGCAGCCAGTCATAGCGCCAGTATTTGGGCAATGTGCAGTTACAATAGTGCCGTCGTCTAACTCAACATCGGCAAGAAATCGCTTGTACCTTTTTATAAGGGTGCCGCGTAATAAGGAAGGTGAAAACTTCATGTGTCGCCTTTTTTAGAATGTAGGTGAAAACACGTTAGTGTGTTTCGCTAATTGATATGTGTGCTTTTGAACGAGCACGTATAGCGTATGCGCTTAGCGAACAAAGCGTATGTGGTTAGCGAACAACAAGCGCAGTAAACAAGGCGCCAAAGAGTAACAAACATTTGTGCAAGCGCAAAAAGCGCTTTGCAATAATATAACGATGTAATAAGGAATAAAACGCGATGGCAGAATTTACCGTTAGCCTTTCTAGAAACAGTGCTGAAGCAGTGTGGGGCGAGAGTGCTAAGCTTTCTTTCACTGAATCAGGTGCAGTTATTCACCTGCCTGACGACAAGCTTAATGAGCGTTTAATTCAGCAAGCGGCAAGAAAACTAGATGGCTTAAGCCTGCCAGCAGTTACGCTAAGCGGTGATTGGCACAAAGAGCAGCAGTGGGCTTTTGCACTTAGCTTCACGCGTGCGCGCAAACCAGCGTTAATAAAATGGGCCGAAACGGCTGACAAAGAAGCGCTAGAGCAAGAATATGCGGCGTTACTATTTACCCGTCAGCTGGTAAACGAAACACCTGAAGATCTAAGCCCTGAAACCTTAGCAACCCGAGCAGCACAGTGGCTTAAGTCACTGGGTGATGACAAGGTCACTTACTCAATGACGGTAGGTGAAGATCTTAAAGAGCAGGGCTGGATTGGCATTTATAATGTGGGCCGCGGTAGTGAACGTCCGCCTGCAATGCTGGTACTTGATTACAACCCAACAGGTAATACGGATGCGCCGGTTGATGCCGTGCTAGTTGGAAAAGGCATCACGTTCGACAGCGGTGGCTACAGCATTAAATCAAGCGAAGGCATGTTAGATATGAAATGTGACATGGGCGGCGCAGCGACGGTAACAGGGGCATTAGGGCTATCTATTTCTCAAGGCAGTGAAAAGCGTATTCAGCTTATTTTGTGCTGTGCAGAAAACCTTATTAGCGGTCACGCTTATAAGTTGGGTGATGTGCTTACCTATAAAAATGGGGTAACCGTTGAAGTGGTTAATACCGATGCTGAAGGACGTTTAGTGTTGGCTGATGGCCTTATGGCGGCAACAGAAACGGGCGCACCGCTGATTATTGATGCAGCAACACTAACCGGTGCTGCAGTGGTTGCACTGGGTTCTGATTACCATGGCGTATTCTCGTTAGATGATAATGCCCGCGAACAAATGCTTAAAGCAGCAAAGGCAGAAAACGAACGTTTTTGGCCGCTACCACTTGAAGATTTCCACGCAGAGCGCTGTCCATCGGCGTTCGCAGATACAGCAAACAGTCGCCCGATGAAAGGTGGCGGTGGTGGCGGTGCATCAAACGCTGCGGGCTTCTTATCACGCTTTGTTAAGCCAGAAGGCTGGGTACATTTGGATTTAGCCGCTGCTTACCATGGCGGGGCAACATCTGAAATGCCGGTAGGGGCAACAGCGAAAGGTATTCGCTCAATTGCGAGAATGCTGAAAGACTTCAGTGCATAAATAAAATAGCGTTCGACGCCCTAACGGCTGTCGAACGCTGCTCTATTTTTAAACGTCGCACGTTGTGCCACGTGGATGTGTAGAGGCAAAGCGAATAGCGTTACTTGAACTAACGTCGCTTCGCGCAAAAAAATAAAAAGGGCGTGACTTTGCAAAAAATCACGCCCTTTTTCTGTAAATTAGATCCCGCCTAAACGCTCAGCTAGCGTTTTATAGCGTTCAACGTCGCCACTGTCGAAAAGTGGGTTACCGTCGGTGTCTTTATCTTTCGAAACCAAAAGGCTTTCACGCTCAAGGCGCTCTACGCGCACTTCTTGTACGCCAAGAAAAGCAGCCACTTCTTTAACAGTCATCAAACTCATTGCAATATTTCCTATTTTTGGTTGTTCTTATTGAGGATTAACAGGTTCCAACGCCGAACAATGCGCAGAACAAAACGTTAAACAAAATGATGTTACTCACTATTACATCAAAAGCTCTGGAGATAAGACATTATCCAAAAGGTGTAGAAAAAGCCAATTGGGCTGTTTGAATTCTGACCGTGAATAAGGCGAAAACACCGCTTAGAAATGACAAACACTTCTCCCTACGCTTTAGTAAAGCGCACTTTCGTTATTTTTCGAGTATTTTTTGTAGGCTCTAGATAAATGAAAAACAATCATGCCTTAAAAGGTGTTTTTAACTAAGTCAGCTTGGTTTACCATTGCGCGCCTAAAACGACCATCTGTAAGAACTTTGAGTTATACTCAATGGTTTACGCGCAAACGGGCTTAGCCTCACAACCGGAGACAGTAAAAAAATGGATACTTGGTCTGCTGCCATCATGCTCTTTTTGATCATGGATCCCTTAGGTAACCTCCCTGTGTTCATGTCGGTACTCAAATCGATAGAACCAAAGCGTCGTCAAGTCATCCTAATTCGAGAATTATTATTTGCTCTTGGCATCCTGTTTCTCTTTTTGTTCAGTGGCCAATCGGTTCTCAATTTTCTGAACGTGGAACAAGAGACAGTAAGTATCGCTGGGGGAATTATTCTGTTCCTTATTGCGCTTAAAATGATTTTTCCATCATCTGGTAACCCCAGTGGATTAGCTGTAGGTGAAGAACCTTTTCTAGTACCTCTAGCTATTCCTATGATAGCGGGCCCTTCAACGCTGGCTGCGCTTATTCTTCTTGCCAACCAAGCGCCAGACAGAATGGCTGACTGGTCGATTGCGCTTGCGGCTTCATGGTCGATAAGCGCAGTGATCTTACTATTTTCAAATGTGTTCCATAAAATTCTGGGGGAGCGCGGTCTAGTTGCGATGGAGCGATTAATGGGTATGATCCTGGTTATGATTGCTATCCAAATGTTGCTGGATGGCGTTACCCAATATTTCATGCATGCCACTGGAGCCCTTTAAATGGCAAAGCAAAAACTTAATACCTTTGGGCGCGTTCGCGCCTTGGAAGGCTGGAAAGCCGTTGCATTCGGTGCTGCATTACTTGAGCGTATGCTACCCAACTACACGCTTTTCTGTGAATTAACGGAAAGTGGTGATGCAAGCGCATTGCGCAACTGTTTGAATTTGGTGTGGGAAACGTTGAAATCACCCAAGAGCAAATTCAACATTGCGGTACAGCTTGAGAAAGTTGAAGTGGCTACACCTGATACCAGTGAGCATGACAACTATGGCGTTTATCCAGCAATTGATGCAGCTATTGGTCTAGCTGGTTTGCTAAATTTGATGGCAGGCGACGATCCGCAAGGCGCAGTGGTCATCAGCAAGTTATCGCAAGGCAGCGTAGAAGCCTATTTGCTAGAAAGCGAAGAAGCCGGTGACGAGACTGTAAAAGGGCATCCGCTGATGGAGTTTGAAGTTGAGGTACAAAACGAATTGCTTGATTATGTAGAGCAAGCCAAATACCCAGCGAAAGCGGCAGACGAAATGAAGGCACTTGCCTTGGAAGCTGGAATCTCCAATATTGGTCTTGAGCTTTAATGACAACGCAACTTGATCTTGCTTAGGTAAAACGAGCAACAGATCCTTAGCTCATATGCTCAATAAAAGCCGTGTACTTAGTTAAAGGTCACGGCTTATCTCTCCTCAATTGAGGCACTTCAATCGTTATCAATCAACATATCTCAATTAACATATAGCGCAGCGCGCTAGTTTGTTTGTCTTTAATGATTTGCCAATGGGCGGGGAGAGCGGGTGTTGTTAGCGCACTTTCGTGCTCCAGATACACCACGCTACCACTATGAACAAGTTTGTTATCTTCTAGCGCAGCCAGCGTAGGTGCTACCAATGATTTCGCAAAAGGCGGATCGACAAAAACAATATCATAAGGCGCTTGGCTGATGCCTTTTAAAATACCTAGTGCGTCCCCTTGATGAACGGTTGCTGACGCCGGTTCATTTGCTTTTAATAAGGTAAGATTACTTTTAAGCTGGCTTGCTGCCTGTTTATCCAGCTCTATAAAATCACAATGTGCTGCATAGCGAGACAGAGCTTCTAAACCTAGCCCACCAGAACCCGCAAATACATCCAAGCAGCGTGCATCGTTTATGTACGGCATTAACCAGTTAAACAAGGTTTCTTTGTTTCTGTCTGTGGTTGGCCTTAACCCTTCTGCATTGAGTACGGGTAGCTTCCTACCACGCCATTGGCCACCGATAATGCGTATTTGCCCAGGACTATTTGTGCTTTGGGTTTTCCCTGATTTTTTCCCTTTTTGGGATGAATAAGGTTTTTTTGCAGAAGATGGTGCCCGAGTAGGGCGAGAAACTCGCTTCATAGTGGCTGACAATGGTATCATGCGTTCATACATTAGGCGGCAAGTGTAGCCGAAATTGCTAAGAATTTATAAGGATTTGTCCTAACGATGTCGAAACTTTTTGGCTGGTTCAGTAAGAACAAAAAAGCAGATAAACAAAAAGCCCAAGCGGAAGAAGAAGCTCGCTTACAGGCAGAAGCTGAAGCAAAGGCGAAGGCGCAAGCGGAAGAAGAGGCTCGCGCAAAGGCAGAAGCTGAAGCACAGGCGAAGGCCCAAGCGGAAGAAGAAGCCCGCGTAAAGGCAGAAGCTGAAGCACAGGCGAAGGCTAAAGCGGAAGAGAAGCCCGTAGCTAAGGCAGAGGACTGAAGCACAGGCGAAGGCGCAAGCGGAAAGAAGAAGCTACGCGCAAAGGCAAGAGGCTGAAGCGACAGGACGAGGACGCAAGCGGAAGAAGAGTCGCGTAGCAAAGGC
>NZ_BJKJ01000030.1:0-50924 GCF_006538305.1 Alteromonas sp. KUL17 | reverse complement strand
ACTCAGACCCCATTATTAAGCGATCCCGCTTTCTTCGAGAGCACGCTAAGCAACATTCAGCACATTATTTTAGGCGGGCTAAAGACAGCGTAATACTTGATGCATGAGTTGCCATGGGCGTGGAATAAATTTGAGGGAGGGTCTTTTGGCGCTCTCGCATGTGGAGGACATTAACCACTCTTACAATGGTAATAGTGACGAACTTTCTTTCAAAAAACCTTCCAGTCGCTCGACCTGGGTAATTGCCACGCCCCCGTAGCGCTTTTCAATCAACTTTAAATCATACAGCTTCGTTAATGATTTATGTGCGGTAAGTACGGTAACGCCCAATCTTTCAGCATAATCGCTTTGCCTTAACGGTATAAAGACGTGCTTAGAGGTAAGGTACGATTGATAAATTAGCTTAGCTAACTGGACGTGAGTGGGTAAGCGTCGAATATCATCCAACCTTTCCAGCGCCGAGTGAAGCTTTATTGCCAGTGACCGGGTAATGAATTCAGCAATCGCTGGATGTTGGCTTGTCAGAGAACGGAAAGCAGGTTCAGGTATTTGTAATACCTTACATTCCGTTAGCGCTTCAGCGTGATGCGTTCTTGCAAGTGATGCATACAATGTGAACTCGCCAAACGTATCTCCTCGTTGCAATACAGTAGTAATTTGATAACTGCCGTCCAGGCCATAATTACCAATCTTTACTTCTCCTGATACTACAACAGACAGCCCTTTGTTTTTACCTCCCCTATCGTGAATTGTCGAGGTAGCCGCATAGGTTCTTAGCGTTCCAAAAGGCAAACAAAGCTCGACGTAGTCGTCAGGCATAATGGTTTGCTGCTTGCCGTGAATGTAAGACATGACATTCAAATCTATACAAGTATATATTCTTGAATGTTAACGCAATGTAAATTCACTCTCAACAATCTCTTGGTGGAGTCATTACAATGGGTTATCAATGGGCAATTTTAGCGGTTTTTATCATGTTTGCTTTGCTGGAAGCGAAGAATGGTAAGCTATTTAAAAAAGCGACAGAAGTAAGCGATGATGGAAAAGTAGAGCTGATAGGTACGTTACTCTTATTTATTGTAACCCAGCCACTGGTTCTATTTTGTTCTGCAACAATGATGGCACTAGCATTTCCCCAATATCAGGGAATACTTGTAGATTCCCCTATTCTCTTGCACATAGCGCTACTTTTTATTTTCGATGACATGATGCAATATTGGTGGCATAGGCTCTCACATTCCACCCGATTTCTTTACAACTTACATAGAGCCCACCATAACGCTAAGTACATGAGCGTTCGCATTATTTACAGAAATAACTTTTTCTATTACCTGTTTATGCCTTCGCTATGGTTTTCCGGCGCGCTAATCTACCTAGGATTGGGTTGGACCTATGCCTTTTACTTGGTGGTTAAACTTACCGTTATCACCGGCGCACACGCAGAGTGGAAATGGGACAAAACACTGTACAGTATTCGGTGGTTACATCCTGTAGCCTGGGTAATTGAACGCACAATATCAACGCCTTCAACACATAGTGCGCATCACGGATTAAAAGCCGATGACGGCGTCACCAACTATAAAGGTAATTATGGAAATCTGTTGTTCTTTTGGGATGTGCTATTTGGTACCGCTAAGATCACCAGGCAGTATCCTGCGCAATACGGTATTGAGGGGATGTTTTACGCCAACTGGAAAGAACAGCTTATTTGGCCGCTTTATAAAACACCACGAAAGCCTAAAGTAGTGCAAAGTCCATCAACGAAAGTGAACGATGCTAGCCAACCTTTGATACCGAACACAAAACAAATACCCACGAGTGAAACAATTGAAAGTAAAGCTTAGCGCATTGATACGCAGCAAGTGGGTTCGTGCTAGACTAGGGTCTTAATTTAGAACAAGCAGCGGCACTTTATGAATCAACAACCTAATAATCCCTTACATGGCTTAACGCTAGAGAAAATCGTCACGCAACTTCACGAGCGTTACGGATGGGATGGATTGTATTACCGCATCAAAGTGAACTGCTTTAATAACGATCCTTCGATTAAATCGTCACTTAAGTATCTTAGAAAAACCCAATGGGCGCGAGATAAAGTAGAGCAGCTTTATATACAGACGTTTAGTAATAATGCCTCAAATGGTGAATCTTAAAGCCATTTGAGCTGCAAAAGCTTGAAACCGGTTTCCACAAAAACGATTCAGGTGGGTCTGAGCCGCTTGGGACATTAGACAAATAAACCAAGCATTAGTACGAGAAAAAGCCCAATAAAACCTATTAGGGTTGCCATACACGTCCAAGACACAAACGTGTCTTTCACAGAAATATCAAAATAACGGTTTACGATCCAAAACCCCGTATCGTTCACGTGAGACATGGCCGTAGCGCCTGCCGCTATAGCAATTGTCATCAGGGCGAGTACTGATGGTGAAAACGCCAGTTCCTGCACTACAGGGCCCATTAAACCAGCAGCTGTTAACATGGCAACCGTTGCCGAGCCTTGAATAATTCTGACTGAAATCGCGATAAGAAACCCGGCTGCCAACGGGGGGAGCGGCGATAATGCGACAACATCGGCGAAGGCCTGCCCCGCCCCAGAATCGATGAGCACTTGTTTAAACATGCCACCCGCGCCTGTCACCAGTATGACTAGGGCAACCGGTTCTAACCCTCTTGATGCAATGTTTCTAATTTGTTCGCTTGATAAGCCTTGCTTCTTCCCTAGCACTTTAAAACAAGCAATGGTTGCAATGGTCAGGGCGATAAAGGGATGCCCAATAAATAGCAACGCCTCCTTCAAGACACCTTCGGAAAGCGTAAACTTTGCCAACGTACCCACCAGAATAGCCACTAGCGGAAATGTCAGTAGCGCCGCAACTGAACCAAAGCTGGGGAGTTCCTTTGGCTTTTTATGTGAAGCTTCAATGATATGGTTTGGGACAGGTACGTGCAGGCGTTTCGCTAAAAATGTTGCGTAAATTGGGCCGGCTAAACACGCGCAAGGAATACCAACGATAAAGCCAAACAAAATGACTAAGCCGATATCCGCCCCTAAAATTGAAGCTACCGCTACAGGTCCTGGTGTTGGAGGAATAAAAGCGTGAGTGACAGCGAGTCCTGCTGTGAGCGGGATTCCGTAATAAATAAGCGACTTTCCTGATTTCTTTGCTAACGAATAAATAAGAGGCATTAATATGATAAGCCCCACTTCAAAGAAGACAGGTATGGCAACAAGAAACCCCGTTAACACAACCGCCCACTGACTATTCTTATCACCAAATTTATTGTTGATAGTTTGCGAAAGCCTATCAATGCCGCCGGATTCTTCTAAGAATTGCCCGAACATAGCACCAAGGCCAACAATGGTCGCTACAAATCCCAGCGTGTTGCCCATGCCTGACTGCATGGAAGCCAGTACGTCGGCTGCTTCCATTCCCGTACCCAGACCAACAAACGCTGCAGCCACAAGGATAGCGATAAAAGCATGAACTTTTCTAACTACAACTAAATATGTGAGAAGCACAATGCTACAAATGGCGACAAAAAGAAGGGAAAAAGTATCGGTCATACGTGCTCTCTGGTACCTGTTAGTGACACTGTCTTCATGTTGACGAAGCCATAATACGGAAATCACCCGCTACCTTTACAAGCTAAGTTAAAAAACCCAGCCAATGTTAAATATTTATTAATACAAGATAGCTATCTGGTAACACTATTATAATCACCCCTTGAACGCAACCGGTTTCCAAACTAATATTTATGAGTAAAATGGAGACCAAATAACTCGCTCTTGATGTACTCCTGAACTTTAATGTGAGAGATAAGCTTATGACCCATTGCCATGTATTTTTCGTTTCGGGAGTTTCAGGGACTGGAAAATCGACTTTGAGCCAGCATTTAGCCCAACGTTTTGACATGCCTTTCGAAGAAGGAGATCGTTACCATAGCGAGGCAAACGTAGAGAAAATGTCTTCAGGTATACCACTGCAGGATGCAGACAGATGGGAGTGGTTAATTACGTTAAACATGATTGCCAAGCAACACATTCACGCCGGCCGGAACGTGGTTATAAGCTGTTCAGCGCTGCGCTCAGCCTATCGTGACGTGCTAACCAAAGATATCGCGCCTCACTGCCACTTTATTTACCTTCATGCGTCACAGTCTGTGCTTAGTGCGCGATTAAAACAACGGGAGCATTTTTTTAACGGTGATGCTATGCTCGAAAGCCAGTTTGCAGCCTTAGAGCTGCCTTCTAAAGACAACGCATTCATTATTGATGTTACACAAACTTTCGAGTGTGTTTCTCAGCAGGCGGAAGACTTTATACGCCCTTTGATATCGAATTAAACATCACGACATTAACACTCACTTCCGCGCGGATTAGCGGACCTAGCAGCACATAAAAAGATCGAAGAATGAGTAAGGTAAAAAAGTCACGCACAAAAATATCAGACGTAGCCAATCATTTGGGCGTTCACAAAACTACCGTATCTCGTGCGCTTAATAATTCTAGTGGCATTTCTAAATCACTCGCCCTTAAGATCAAAAATGCAGCGCGAGAGCTAAACTATATTCCGAACCGCGCCGCCCAATCATTATGCTCAGACAATAATAGAACCGTCGCGTTATTGCTTCCGTCTTTTGGAAACAACGTGTTTAATGATGTGATGTTAGGCGTGAAGGCCGTTGCCGACAAAGCCAATTATGCACTGATGATTGGCGACTCGACCTATACCGAGCTTGGCGAGGAGCGTACTGTAGAGTCTTATATCCAGCAGAACGTGAGTGGATTCATTCTTACTTCCACTCGCCACACTGAAGAAACGAGAAAAATGCTGCTAGCCACAGGGACGCCTGTGGCCGAAATTATGGATATTTCTAGTGAGCCTTTTGATATTAACTACGGGGTAAATAACGAATTAGCAGCCCAGTCTATGACCCAGCATCTTATCGACAAAGGGCGCCGCAACATTGCTTTTTGCTCATTGTATTTAGATTGGCGTGCAATATTGAGAAAGCAGGGCTGGGCAACCGCACTGGACAATGCTGAGTTGTCCGCCGAGCGATATGTTTCCTCTAAAGCCGACGCCACATTTCAAGCTGGTGCTGAGCTTCTTTCAGAAACACTGCATAAATGGCCGGATACTGATGCGCTATTTTTTGTGAGTGACGAGCTTGCTGCTGGCGCGGTGATGGAATGTAATAGACGAGGTATCAAGCCTGGTAAGGATATCGATATCTGCGGATTCAACGACTTGAGTTTTGCGCGCTCAATTTACCCTGCCCTAACAACCGTATCAGTCCCGCGCCGTAAGATGGCAGAAATGGCAGCTGAATCATTGATATCGCTAATAGAGGGCGAAGACGTTGAACAAGCGAGCCAAGTTCTACCCTTTGCGCTTAAAATACGAGAAACCGCTTAGTAAACGTTTGGCAGCTTTAGCCCCTAGACTTGGTGCTCGAAAACCTGCGCTTCCTAACCTATTGCCTTTGAAGTTAGTGCTCAAAAATCCAGTGATAGAGTCATTTTAACGAAATTGCAGGGTCGTAAAGAAAACTCCCCTGCACACTCGCTCGATATTAAAGTGTAACCAATACTATTTAGGCATCAGTATAGAGTGTAGTTATCCACTTCTCTTCATTGATGAAATTCCAGCTCCAGTCGGCCCATTTATCGTCTAAGCCCATCGCTTTAACTTCATCGAGGGTTTTGCCGTCTTGCTTAAGTGCCTTAACGTAGCTGAACGTTTCAGAGATCATAGCTAAAAATGCGCTATATTCTTGCTTGTTACTGATGTCGCCGTGGCCAGGAATAATAACGGTTTCATCGTCTATTTTAGCAAGCAGCTGTTTTACTGAGTCCATATAGCCTTCCACATTACCGCCAGCACCTTGGTCGATATAGGGAAAGCGACCATTAAAGAACAAGTCGCCAGTGTGCATAACGTTGGGTTGCTCGAACCACACTACGCTATCGCCGTCGGTGTGGCCTACTGCTAAGTGCATGACGTGAAGGGTTTCACCATTGAAGTAAATTTTTATTCCGTCTTCATAGGTGATAGTTGGCAGCGCTTCCGGTTTTATCTTTTCATCGTTAGCTAGGCGAACACGCACATTTTCGTGTGCCAGAATGGTCGCGCCTTTATGGCTGTGGAAAAACGCATTAGAGCCTGTGTGATCGCCGTGATAGTGCGTGTTTATCACATACTTTGGCTTGTCACTCCCGAGCTCACCAAGCTGGGCCGCTATCTTTTCTGCAAGCGGCGCAAATTGATCGTCGATGATCAAAACACCGTCTTCCCCAGCAGATACGCCGATATTTCCACCTGCACCTGTAAGCATGTGCACTGAGCCTTTTATCGCTGTCGCTTTAACTTCGACATCGGCAAATCTATCTTGTGCATTTGCGGGATTAATCGTTGAATAAACCAAAGGGCTCGCAGCAATAAACGCAGCCAAAATGTGTGCGCTAAAACGAGGTGCAGTTTTCATTATTATTTCCTTGTAAGAAGCCTGTTTATTAAAGACCTCTTACACTATGACCTAATTTCACAATTAGATCATTTTTTCGTCATTAGGAATATCACCCACATAAGCAAAACGAGGAAGGGTTTCACCCTCTTTTTCCACTGACTCGACGAACATATCAAGGGGGCGGACCCACAGCGCCTTTTCACCGTAACATGGGCGGTAAACCACTAGCTTGCTTTCATCTTCTGAATGGGTGGCTATTTCGTAGACATCGTACAAATTGCCTTTGTAGTGCTTGTATCGACCAGGGGTTTTAAGGTTTGTATTTTTCATGATGCCTCAGAGTTGACTATTATTAACCTTCGTATGCCCATTATACTTTGTGTCGACCGTGTAAAGTAGACTTCGTATGTTAGCGACTTACTTTAGCCCTTTAGAATGCCTCGCTAATTTCAGAGCATACTTCAAAGGCAGTAGCCCGCCACCTACAAACACAATTACCCTCAAAGCCTCATTTTCAACAAATAATTGAGGGCTGAAGAAACAAGCAATCACTACAACGCTTGCTATAATAGTAAAGGTAATATCGCCCCAAAAAGAAATTTTTCTAATCTGCATTTTCCGTCCCTGTTTCTCGCTGTAACCTTTGCACTCTAAAAACCATATTAGAACACTAAAATCTAAAAGTTGTCTAATCACAACATTCGAGAATACATAATGCGCATTTGATGCACTACTTACATTATAAAAAATGCTGGCGATTAGTCGCCTTCAAAAGGTAAAACCAGCTGTTGTGTAGATTGATCGGCGGCGAGTCCTATGTGCACACCTACAAGACGAATGCCCCGCCCTGTTGCTCGTTCGAAGGCTTCCTGCATTAACGTGCGAAAATACGCCTCATCAAGCGTGGCACAGCGGTGCTCTACCGTAGTTAGTTGGAAGTCGTTAAACTTAAGCTTAACGCCCTGCGTGCGAATACGTACCGGCTTACCCGTACGCTTCTTGTGATTTTCCATTCGCTCTTGAAGCTTTTCAAATAAATGTGGCAAAAAATCTATGCATTGATCGAAGGTGTGAATGTCTTCGCTTAGCGTGCGCTCTACGCCGATAGACTTTCGCTCACGAGATACCGATAGTTCACGCTCATCAATACCGTGAGCACGTTCCCACAGCACACTGCCAAATTTACCCAGCTCTTTTTGAATGCGCTCAAAAGGGTATTGGCGAACATCGTCGCAGGTATTAAGCCCCATACGCTGAAGCTTTTGCATGGTGACTTTGCCTACGCCCGGTATTTTCTTTAGTGGCATTTCGCGTACAAACTCATCGAGCTTATCAGGAGTAATAACACAAATTCCATCGGGCTTATTTTCATCGCTCGCCACTTTAGCCACAAACTTACAAGGCGCAACACCTGCTGAAGCTGTAAGCCCAAGTTCATTTTTAATGCGCTCGCGTATTTCTTCGGCAATTAACGTGGCGCTGCCACCGCAAAATTCACTATTAGTCACGTCTAGGTAGGCTTCATCTAATGATAAAGGCTCAATGAGGTCGGTATAATCAGCAAATATCTTACGTATTTTTTGCGACTCGGCAGCGTACACATCCATGCGCCCTTTTACGAGGGTCAAGTTTGGGCATAGCTTTAAAGCATACGCTGTAGCCATAGCTGAGCGCACACCAAATTTACGGGCGGGATAGTTACAGGTAGAAATAACCCCTCGACGGTCGGCACTGCCGCCTATCGCAATGGGAATATCGCGCAAGGCTGGGTTGTCGCGCATTTCAACTGCGGCGTAAAAACAATCCATGTCTTAACCTAAGGTGCTTTTTTATGCAGGTAATCTTGACAAAAAACCTTATAGGCTTAGAATGTCAAGAAATTGCAATACAAATTAATCATGATAACAATTAAAAAGATTCCTGATATTAACATTGGATATAAAACGGTTGATTCATTTGTTATTGAGCAAAACGCCACACCGCTTGTAGCGCCATCAGCTTTTTTGTTGCAGCTATCGAAATCCAGATCGTACAAAACAGTGGCGACGTACGCGTCACACCTTAAATCATTTTTTGGTGTGCTTGAGGATATGAAGGGAAGCGCTGCGGATGAATGGCAATTCATTACAGATAGAGAGATGAATGGCTACATTTACGGAGTGCTTCACCAAAAGAAAGGCTTGCTATCAAACTCCATTGATAATCATATTGCCTGTCTAAACGCATTTTATGGTTTTGCCTATAAACATGGTTTGATTACTACTCCTTGTGAATTCAGTTTCTCTTATGGAGGTGAGGATGTTGAAGGTTGGCAAGATGCCATTAACAACGTAATGCATGAGCAGTATTACTCTGAAAGTGAATTCGAAAAGGTCATCCTAAATCACCTTAAAGCTAAATCGTCATTTGTCTCAGACAGAAATGAGTTGATGATGAAAGTGGGATATTTCTTAGGTTTACGCTCTTTTGAGGTGGTGCATCCAAAAAATTTTGTGCTTTCTGCTATGAATAAGGCACTCCCAAAGTCAGAGCCAGTAAAGCCGCAGTTTATAGAAATATTCGGCAAAGGAAAAAAGGTGCGCAATGTTTCTTGTCCTGTTGCACTGCTAGAAAACTTTCACACATACCTATGGCGCTATCAAAACATACTAACTAAAAGTTCAGGTAATATTTTTTGTCGCCCTAATGGTACGCCAATCGCGACAGAAAACTACGCGACAACACTCTTTACGGATGCGAGAAATGCTTATCTTGAACGTAAAGATATTTCTGCTGAAGATAGAACATTATGGACGAAGAGAACGTTTCACAAATCAAGAAAATGTTTTGCAACAAATTATGTGGCTCATTGCTATGAAAATGAGTTAGACCCATACATACAACTGCCTCAGGTTATGGGTCATAGCAATATATCAACAACATTCAAGTACATTTATTTTGAAGCGTTATTGAACAAGCGGCAGTCTCGGCTTTCCGAGCTATCGCTGGAGTATACCAAAATGCACGAAAAGCGTTTTAGGGGTAAAAAACAGTGACGATAGAGCCAAAGGACAAAGGGTTAGAAGATCTATTGCCGGTCAATGTCCAACCCATAAATAACTCTAGTAATGCTGTGATGGTTAACGGCAGTGATGGCCGAGGGCTTCCAACTACCTTAGAAATTTCTGTTTCAACAGCACTAGCCCGCCAATCAATTATCGTTCTATATATCACTTATCTAAAAAAGGCGGATTTTCTTAAAAAATCACCTTCAACTCGTTATAGCACGGCCATTGACATCCGTAACTTTGTTAATTTTATTGAGCAAAATATAGATGAATTGGGTACGCCACTCCCCAAGGATTTATTTAAGCGTTACTTTAGTTACCTCAGAAAAGAAAGTAATAGGACTTCGTTATACAACATTATGTTGCATCTAAGAAAGCCCTTTAAAGACTACCAAATTGGACGGTTTGATTCGCCCCTCACAGGAGAAGGTGATTTAATGGATTACCTAAGCAATATGCCGAATGAAACTCCACCTGAAAGTCAAGCTAAGACGTCGATGGCTTTTTTGTTCGAAAAGGATTGTCCTTACACTGATAGGCAACTTGTTATATCGCTGAGGCTGCTCTGCTGTTTATTACTTGAAAAATTTTTAAAAATTAAAGAGTATTTTTTCTCTAATAAGGATGTGAAAGTAGCCATCGAAGAGCTAATTAATCAGGGTTATATCAATTCACATCTAAGCAGGAAATTTAATTTCGAACGTCCTAAAAATTCCTACGATGACGATGAATGGTTGGCTCATAAAAAGGCGGCAGAAGCTCTTTTGCAGGCTATTTCTAAAACAGATGATCCGTTTGTAAAAGAGATGTTTTTAGAAGGTACAGCTGGGGACCACTTTCCGGAGGGCATCGGTGAACAAGACAAGCTTGAGCGGATTTTTGACTATGTAGTAACTCCTCAAAAGAGGGCTTACTTCAAACTTCCAAGCAGAAGAATGTTTGGGGAAGAACAAGGATTCATGAAGCGTTGCTTAATTCGCTTTCGTACCTTGGGATTTTTAACGCCAAGATTTGTAGCTGGTATTACTGACGTTGAATGCTTCTTAATGCAGTGTTTATTGTCATCAGAGAGTATTCAAAGAAGCGCCCTAAGCAAACATAGGCTCGATGATTTTTCGCTGAAAGATACAGGCATTCAATCTCAATACAAAAAAAACAGGAGAAAAAGAGCTTCTACAACAGGATTGTATAAAACCAACACGCTTATTCATCAGGCTTACGAACGTTATGTAAACTGCGCGAGGGAAATGCAGGACTGGTTGCCTGAGAAACATCGCGGCAAAACCCTGTTTTACAGCACTGAAAATGTTTTCGGGGGGGCCATTGGTTCCCATCTGCCGTCACTCGATTTGCTTACTGTTATCTGCAAAAAAAATTCTTACATACGTTATTACTTGATGGAAGAGACCGGGGGCGAGGTCGAGCCAATTTTGTGGCTTCTGGAAAGAATCGCCAGTGCAAATATTAAGCAAAAATTAGCAAAAAGTAAGATAAAAAAATCTTCTTCAGTAAACAAGAGAACTATGGCACTTAACTGCGATGTAGTCTCAATGTCACGGAAAAGGATGGATGATAGCTTTGAACTGAGCCTTAAATCAGAAAATAAACACTCATCAACGAATGCGATTGAAGATGAAAGAGTCGCTGCTGAATTGACTGGGCACAGTCAATCAATGAAGAAAAATACATATAACCTCAGAAGTAATAGTAAAGAAAAGTTAGCTTCACTGAAAAAGTTTGGTCAGCAGGTAGGTGAATCAATGGAGGAAGATGCGTCTCGGATTAAAGCTCAGTTAGAACGGTCAAAAGTAGTTAGTTTAAAAGAGTTAAGAGTATTACTTGGTTTCAGCGATCAAATGACAAAAGTTGAAGATATGTTGTCTGAAATTGACGCTAGTGTAGTCGAAGTTTGGGGTGGCGTGACAATCTCTAATAATACATATGTTATTGCAAACTCAACAACTGGCATGCTCCTCTGGGGCTACATTAATCACATTAAGGGGGAGCTACCGAGATTGAGAAATGATTCTGAATTAAAGGCAAATGAGGCAACGCTGCAACTGGCTTATATGAATGAAATATTTTATCAATTCCCTTCGAAAGTTAAACAAGAATCTCAAGATATGTTTAAAGAATACGACATAACCTACCCTTCGCTAATATAAGGACATTTGAGATGAAGCAGAGTTCGGTAATTGGTGTTTCGATAGAATCTCCAGCAAGCATTAAAAACAAGCTGACTGATGAGGTTTGGCATGTTGTCGATGTGGATTTCGGCGGGGTCAAAGAAATCGATATAAGTTTTTCGAATGTCTCAAAAAAATGGGCGGTATGGGCGAGAGAATTTTTGCTGGAAAAGCATGGCGGTTATGTAGATGAGTCAGGGGCAATCAATACAAAAATATCAACCTTTAAAAACGATATTCGTCGATTAAATCTTATTATCGTTTGGGCAACACAAAAGAAAGGTGATGAGCCAATGTCTACATGGTCCCAAGAAGATCTAAAAGATTTGGCGATATCGTTAATTTTTAACGAAGTTGAGACTGAAAACCGTTCACCAGTAGCATCGAGACTACCGTATATCAAAAGAGCTACTATGATAAAAAACCTCCGGCCGATTACAGACTCTGGAAGATTATATCGTCAAGGAAAGCTTTCAGATGGTTTTCTGGAGTCCATCTCTTCAGATTTTCTGGATGAGGTAGCAGAGGCTGAGTTCGAGAAAAGAGGGATGGCGGATTTTTGGTCTGATTTTATTAAGGATGGTACGTTCGCGCACATTCCAGTTGAGCTCTCCATACTATTATTGGCAAAAGCAATCGATGTTATTCGTAGCCCAAGAACGTGCGCCCTAAGAGCTTATTTTGTAGCGCAACGTGGCGCTTACTCCCAGACTTTATTCTTCCCGACTAAATATCTTAACGAATTCCCCTTATTAGAATTACTGGGTAAGAAGCCATCAGGTGCTTTTAGGAGTAGCTATGCAGCATGGTTGGATGAGATTAATAACTTATTCTTACAATTCACTTCAGACAAAAAAGGCAATCAAGTAGCAACGACGAACTCTGCTGAATCCGAACTATCAGATATTTATAATCTTATAGATCTAACCTTGGCCGTTAGAGAAGTATATGATGCTTGCTTGATTATATTCCTTTGCCTCACGGGAGCGCGTATTCACGAAATTCGCGGAATGTCATCTTCAGACTATACTATCGAGCCGGATGGTACATGGTTTTTTACAGCTCCAATTACAAAAACTCAGAATGGTTTAAAAAAACTAAGAGCTATGTCAGGTTTAGTGGCTGAATCTGCTAACCTCCTTGTTGACTTAAGCTATATAGACAAACTCTCCACTGATCTGCACGGGCGAACAGTATTGTTTGGTTCGTATATCAGCCGCGAAGTTTATAAAGCCAGAGATGAGAACGTTGTTTTTACTCCTAGTGCATGTTCTAGAGAGTATTTGGCCGACAGAGTGAATTTATTTTATCAAAAAGTAAAATCAGAGGTCTTAACACATGATGACAAAGATATGCCTGAGTCAGTCTCTCCACATGGTTTTAGACATGCCTTTGTCGATTTTACCCTTCGTCGTTTCGATGGAAACGTACTTGAGGCAATAAGACAACACTTTGCGCACCACTACGGTAGTTCTTTTACCCACAACTACACCGATAAAAAAGCTGAGCAAGATATCATCAATGCGGCAACGAACGATTACTTGAAAGAGCTTATCCGACGAATGATCGGTGAAGAGTGCCATGACTTCACAGGGCCGATGGCGCTCTACATCAGAAATGAGGTAAAACGCTTAAATATTGTCACAGAGTCGCAACTATCAAATTATATTGATAAGCAGGTAGATAATCTCGTTCATCTTGTACCTCACGAGTATGGGTTCTGCCTTGTTCTTGAAGGTCGTGAACATCTTGCTGAATGCAAAGATAAAAAAACTGGCATTCCGATTGTAGAAAACGGTAAATTTGACTTGTGTTCTCGATGTGCAAATTCATGTCGCAGTACACAGAGCCACAAGTCAAACATTGAGCGGATCGTGATCAGTCACGAGTCATTTCTTGCGAACTTTCCCCTTAAAACCAAGCAGCATGAAGTAAGCTCCTCCGTTGTAAATCAAGGATACAAAGTTCTTGAGCAAATGGAGGAATCATGAGTAAGCTCCTAGACAAAAAAGAAAAAAAAGAGTGAAACGTTACCTGAGTGGTTGTTAGGCGCATCAACGACCATGATAACCTTATATCGTGCCTTCAAAGAGATTGAGGGTGAACTAGAGGTTAAAATTCAAGAGGCTTCAAGTGAACTCTCTGTAACTCAAAGAGAGCTTGTGCGTTCAGATATAGCATCGCGAGCTGGCGTGAGTGAAAGTAACTTCAGGAAGGGAAGAAAAGTCCCAGAAAGGCTTATGGAAGAGATAGAACATGCCAACGCTAGATTGAGAACTATTTACAACAATAAAATGCTAAAGCGTTCCTCCGGGAAGCACAAATCTAAATCGGAACTTGAAGCTGAAATAAAGAGACTAAGCAACACGGTAAAAAAGCTTGAAAACGAAAAGTATCAAGAATTCTTCAGGCAAATTATAGACAGTCAACTACTGGAAAATCAGAAAAATTTAGCCGAAAGAAACGAGGCGTTAAAACTGAGAGTTCGCGAATTAGAAAGTATGGTTTCAAACCTAAGAACAAAAAACAGCGATCTTCTAAAGATGATTAATAATTAGATCACCTCTATCTATAGGAGAAGATGTCATATCTAAAAAGGTTGCGCACTCAAAGCCAATAAACCTAAAGAGCAATCATGCATGGTAAACAATATAAAAATTTGACTTTTTACATGCATCTAACAATGTTTATATAAGTTATAAGATATTTTCCCTCTAAGTTACCAGCCTCATAAATCAATGAGTACATTTCTCTTTTAGAGTAGATTATAAAAATATCGAAGGGAACTTAATGAAGCTTGATGTTGAAATCATTTGTGGAAGAGCCGAGCCCCGTTATCTATTGACCTCGTTAGCGAGAACAAAATTTAAGGCAAGTGAAATTCATGAAATACCCGGTAGTGATACATTTAATATAGACGACGGAGTGAATGATATCAGAGGCAAAATTGTAGGAAACGTGCTTGAGTTTTGGATCCGCTACAAACGCGAAGAAAAACGGTATGAAAAAGCAATCTTAGATTTTTGCAGAGAGAACTCTCTCACTCTTCAATTTAATCCGTCAAAGAAAAGTTGATAATAGCTCTTATTGGTTTTGCGCGGCCAAGCAAGAAAGATCAAGATTTGTCTGCACAACTCGAATGACTCAGCAGTGCGGTAGAACGTTGAGCCTTTTACCTCTATCGATTGGTTAACGAGAAAAACTCAATGGTCATTATGGATACTGATATCAAAAACAAGCATTAATTTTTAAAAACATTTTGATTGAGCGGATGTTATATTCCGCATCACTTATGTCTTATGTGAATCAAGGATTCCCTTAAATGGAATTGATAATTAAAATTTATGCTGAGATTCTAGGCACATTACTCCGAAATATCACTGGAAAGCTGTACACTGAAGACCAAATAAAGCGAATAACATCGGGGGCAACTGGAAAATATCTAAAGGAGTTTTTCCCAAAACCTCAAGATGAACAAGATGCTGCAATACGAGTTGAGTCAGCTAGAATTCACATCGAAGCTGCTGGAACAATAATTCGGGATATGCAAGAAGATCTGGAAGTACAGGATAGGCGGCTTTCAGAATTAATGGAAAAGGTTGAAGAAAAGAAAAAATTAGCTGACAGGTATCAAACTCTAGCAGATACCAATAAAGAAGCATTTGAAGCCTTTCGAATAGAAATGGAAAACGCTCTTCGTAAAGAACTTACTGAACAAGCAGAAAAAGGTAAAAGAATTCGGCAGGTGATTTCTTTTCTATTTTGGGTTTTAACTCTTATTCTTGGTGCCGCTTTGGGTACTTATTTTAAAGAAATCATAGCATGGTTAGGTATAGCCTAACTATTCGTTTAATTCATCGCTGCGGCTTCACGTATTGAGCCCGCCTCTTTGTTCAACTTTTTTGCGGTGAATAAATAGTGACTTTGTAAGGCAAAACTGTAATATTATGAGAGTTATCGATTTATATGTGGTTCTCCGGAGCCTCGATTCTTAGATGTCAACTTACCGCTCAGGGGAGATGCAGCTTTCTTCTTTTTCTTTATCAATATGTACGAGCGAAAGCAGTACAAACTCAAATTGGTCTTTGACAATCAAGAGCAAGCTACGGCAATGGATATTGCTCGGTTGTTTTCCGTATTGAGCAAGGCCAACACTGTGGCCCAGCAATTGACTGAGCCTGACTTGGAGATCTCTGAACAGGTTGATCTTCTCGTTAGAAGAGTCAGTCTTAATTCACCATTAACCATGGAGTTGATTGCAACTGGTCTCGGTACAATCTACCTTTTTATACAGATTATAGATAGAGGTGGTAAGTTTTTGCTCGAAAGAGAAAAGCTAAAATTGGAAGCGATAAAACTGAAGTCTGAATTAGAAAAAAAAGACGAGTCCCCTACTAACAATCCCAAGATTGAGGAAATTTTAAGTGAGTTTGATTCTATTAAACTTAAGCTAAAGTCACTAAAAGTTGACCGTTTTGATGGCGAAAAAAGCTAACACGTACATAAGCACGGAGTCAGCTACGTTGTTTTGTTGTTTTAGCTTCACTAATTTCTACCATAAATACATTCCCCCAATTAGCTCGGTAATTTTTTCGTTAAACGGTGTGCTAACTTTCTGGAAGCTAGAGAGAGCTAAAGCTATTCTAGCTTGCACTAAATATCTAATCTGCGAGCTTGCTACTTGAAAGAAAAACAGGGAGTCATTTAAAAACCTAATAGGCCGCCTGTAATGGCAAAAAGGCCCCTCTGCCGCAGGGCTGGAATGAGATAATGTAGTCAAAACTAGACAACGGATGTTGATATGGACTCTTCAACTTTACTATATAGCCAAAACAAAGAATCAAATACCCTGCACAGTAGGCTAATAATATCTGAAGCTGTTTTAAAGAAAGGTGTTTCTAAAAAAGACGAACTAGTTGATTTTCTCAGGGAAGAGCTTAGAGAAACCTTTGATTGCGAGGTCAGGTTCTGGCTTCAAGGCTCTTACAAAAGTCATACACTCATTAAACCTTCTGATAAATATTCTTCATACGATATTGATATTGGGGTTTATCTATCTTTCGAAACAGAGGAAGCTGACGCATCCCAAGTAAAGCTGGCTGTAAAAGAAGCGCTGGAATCTTTCTGTAAAATTAATGATGAGTGTGAGCTACAGCAATCAAAAAATGCATGTGAAGGATTAAAGTATAAACAGCTACTTACCATTGATATCCCCGTGTATGCCTTCTCCGGCACAGATATTAAGTTGGCGACTGATGATGGGTGGGTGGACAGTGATCCTAAGTCAATTCAAGATTATTTGACTAATGCATTCGAAAACCCCGCTGATCGTGCAAACATGAAAAGGGTCATTAGATATCTGAAAGCTTGGATCAATGTAAAATGGAGTGGAACTGATTATAAAAAATACCGTCATTGGCAGTTAATATTCTCGTTGCTGACCATTTAATAATTGAAGAGAACGAGGATGACACTTTTATTAACACCGCTTTGTCCATTTGTGAATCTTTAGATAAAGTATTTCGAGTTAATAGCCCTATTGATAGCAGTAACCTCCTGTCTATGCCAGATGAAGCAATCACATTTGCTTATAAAAAACTCGATGAATTAAAAACAACCTGTCATAAATGCATTAAGTCTCCTGACTACAAATCTTTACTGCTAGCAAATTTGTTTGAGCATTATTTTCCTCCGATCACTGATGAGGGTGGTTCAGGAAGCACTAATCTTCCTGCATTGTCAAAAGTTCCGAGCATATCAATTAATCGATATTCAAAAGGTGATAAGCATATTGAGACAGTCAACGAGAATGAAATCACGGTATTCAAAGGAGAGTCTTTAACCTTTAGTATTTGTAACAAAGAAGATTTTAACTCTGAATCAACAGTTCATTGGACAGTTAGAAATATTGGTAAGCAAGCAGATGATGCCAACGATATTGGGCATAAAACAATATCAGATTTAGAAAGCAAAGAGCGCCGGGATGCAGCGTATACAGGCCCTCACATAATGGAGTGTATGATTGTGGCTAACGGCAGTATTCAAGGAATTAGTTCTGTGTTAGTCGAGGTTAAACCCTCTAAAGTTGTATCAAGAAGGAAAAAGAATATATTTAAAGGATTTAGGAGGTAGATTTATGTGGGACGTTGTTCATAGCAAGGTTAAATACGCAATTGTAGTCATAGTTTCAGCCTTATGCTTTCT
Organism: Alteromonas sp. KUL17; assembly: GCF_006538305.1. Taxonomy (NCBI): domain Bacteria; kingdom Pseudomonadati; phylum Pseudomonadota; class Gammaproteobacteria; order Alteromonadales; family Alteromonadaceae; genus Alteromonas; species Alteromonas sp. KUL17. The sequence continues at coordinate 33,013 of NZ_BJKJ01000030.1, read as the reverse complement.
TCTATTTTTCTCCGGTTTCGAATACAGTTTTTTTAGATCAATAGTTTCGGCTATTTCTTTAGTAACAGTGTTGGCGCTAGTAATCGGAAAGTACTTATGGAAGTACCTGTATTTTGACGCTCTAAATAAATACCTTTGCCCTGACCTCAATGGGAACTGGAGCGCCAAAATTAAATCTAATTTTGGCAAAGGCACTGATGTACTCATCCCTATCAAGATAGAGGCTGATTTCTTTTCTGTGAGGATGTTCGCAAGTACTTCATTTGGACAATCTGAAGCCAATTACTGTCGAATTTTTAAAAGTGAAAGCAATAGGTTTCAATTGGAGTATATGTTTCAAGTCAGAAATGATTCCGCTGGTAAAGGGGATGCTCAATTTTATGAGGGTGCTGCTAGATTGACCCTAAATAACGCAGATAATCAGCTATGGAAAGGTGTTTACTGGACAAATAGGTGTTGGAATGAAGGCAAAAATACTGCCGGAGAAATAGAGCTTTCAAGGCCAGAAAAATAATAAAAGCGCACTAGACTTTATCAAAGTAAATAATCTTTTCATAAGAAACAGGTCCTTTAGCTGTAGTGGCTCTAATCTGAACTCACACTTTCAGACGCGGGTTGAGATCTTATTTGACAGGCAACTACAGACAAGAAGCTAACTGTCAACGCCTTGGCTTTGTGGCTAACCAAAGCGCCATGAGTAGTGCGTCTGACAACAGCCAATTATTATGACCGACCATGCATAAGCACATCGTACTGCTGGTCAAACGATGTGATTTTTTCTGATACCCACCTAACAACAAGTTTTTCGGAGAGAAGATCTGTAATCCAGCTAGAGCAGTCGTCTTCCGTCCATGTAGCTTTACTTTTAATACCTAGCTGTCGCATAAGACCAGCTATTCTTCTCAATGGTGCTTCGTTTTTACCAACTAAATCGCCCTTGAAATGTACAATTTCGTTTCTCAATGATGAGATAATTTCAAGGGACTGAAACGGTTCTGCGCCTGAGTTCCAGCGACAGCCGCCGGTCAGTGCGGCTACTTGGTTCCATTTTTGAGAAACAGAAAGGCGTTGCTCAATTTCCTTTATCTCGTCCCAGCGCTTTCGCTCATCCGAATTCTTCTCTAGACAGATCCGAGCTATCGCTATCTCTTCATTTAATTTAGCCTCCAACAAACACGCGGCATTCACGATGCAAGATGTGCCGTACATCCTAACTTCCCGCTTGTCGTCGGTTTCACCGGTTAAATCAGAGAACTTTCGACACGAAGCCAAAAATTCAATCGAAAATGGATGCATTGCCGCCCTTATTCGGCGGCCTGCACAGGTATTTTCGCAATTATCATTTATTTGTTCAGGCATTGGGTACTTTCGCCATAAAGTCGCAATAAAAGACGAACGTTGGCTAGTCCAGACCACGTTTTGGCAGCAGATTTTTCATTGGCCTTTTATTTTTATTTATCACTGGATGGAAACTCCAGTTCTTCATAGAGGCTTTGTAAGCAGCTATCTATATTTCTCATAGCAGATTCGTAAGCAGGAATCGTACTTCTCGCCATTTCTGAATCATTATTTTCACTAGAAATAGCCATTTCCATACTACACATCATAGAGCAGTTATCGCGTAGCTTAGATAGTAAGCTACGCGATTTTTTGGATAGGAATATAAAATCTTCCTGTTCAATCTCATGCAATGCGGTAATGTGCTGCAAGGATGCCTTATCAATACCTTTTGGAAGAACTCCAAGGTGTGGATGAAATTCACCTCGTTGGTCATATGAACCAAGAGCTGCTTCACAGTACTTTTTAAACTCAACCAGTCTCTTTTGAAGCTTTTTGAAAACCCTGACTTTCTCATCCAATAAAATATTGTGCTTTCTCGACAGAACGGAAAGATCCACTTTGAGTCTCTCAATTTCGGCTACATACCCAGACTTCACCTCTTCGACCTTGCGCGTTATCTCTTCAACATCTTCCTTTGTAGCTAGATTCTTCCCTTTCTCAGTAGAATATGAAAATAGATACTTCCGAAATAAGAAAATGCATCCGACACAAAGGAGAATTGAAACCTGTAGCCCAATTAAGATCAAATCCATAAATTTACTCAAAACTTCAAAGAGATATACCAGTGTATTACTGATACTTCATAGTAGCACCCGTTCCCCCTGAAAAAACCATAAGTTGAGTTTTCAGAGCAAAAGATATTTAGACATCTATCTGACAAACTAAGCAGCCTAACAGCTTCAGAGGCCGCTTAAGAGAATAAGTTTAGGTTTACTAGTTACTATTTTTCTGCCAATAAACCTGTTAAGGACACTGCTGGTATAATCTCTAAATGAATCTGGAGTATTTAGCTGTATTCATTTTCTAAGTGCATCTTCAATTAATTGCAACACATAATGCTTTTCGTCTACCTCTCTGAACAATTTTTTAGCTACTTTAAAATGCTTAACTGACCCTCTTTCGTTCTCTGTATTTTTAAGGTATATGGCAAAATGAAAATACAAATTACCAAGAGCTTCAACGTCCTCAGCGTATTCATTTTTTAGTCTCTCAAACAGCTTTTCGACGTGTACCCAGTGTTGCTCAGATTCGTAGATATCAAGTAAATCTTGCATCACCCTTGGATTTCTTGGTGCAAGCGAAAAAAACTTTTGTGAGTAGTCGATAGCTGCATCTGAATTGTTTTGATTGAGCTCGCCACGAATAAGTGGCGAAATGTTTTCATAAAATTCAGGATAGACCTCCCAACACAATCTTCGATATAGCATGGAGTTGGTTTCATCATCCATTTGAGAATACCAAGTTGCTATCGTGTTTAACTTGGCTGCTCGCTGAATAGGGTCAAAAATTTCAGCAAGCTCTTGCTCAGCTTGTTCAATTATTGTTGTATTATCAAAAGTAATTTTTGTAGACCTTGAGTGTTGTAACAAATGAGATAGCTTTCTCACATTTCTACCTAGAACTTCGTCTGGCGTAAACATCACGAAAAATGCAATAAAATCACCATAGTCTACAAAACCTGTTATCTCATTGCCGGTCAGTTCGTCAAACTTTGCTACCCGTATATATGTCTCACATCCATCCTTTCTTTTGGGAGCTCTCAACTCGTTAACCGAAAGATTGTTGTAAATACTTTTCATCCGTTCATTTTGTATTGCGACTAGTGCTGTTATATCTGAAGTGTTTTTGTCCTTTTCCCAGAAGTTAATATACATCCATTCTTTTTTCTTTTGAGCTTGTTCTAATGTCATACCGCGCTGGTATAAGCAAGCAATAAACCCTTCACATTTTTGAATGTCGAACACCCAACCGAACGGGGCAGAAAGCAATATAGAGTTCTTTCCAGCGTAGGGGATAGCCCCTAACCCCTGATGCGTTAATAAGTCGTCGAAATTCAGTATATCTAATTCTAGCGTTTGCGGACCATAGTAAGCTCGATTGATAGCAGCTTTAGAATATCCCTTTTGCGTTATCAAAAGACCCTGACTTGCATCGACGTCATCTAGCATTGATATAAATGATTCAACACACTTTACATCAATATTCTTAGAAAAAAACTTCGCATCGATTACTATTTTTACAGGAAAGCCTGCAACCTCATCTTCTATTAAAACATCAATCTGCCGCTCATTTTTTGAGTAGCGGCCTATTATTTTGGCATTATAGGTAATCGTCGAATTAGGGTACATTTGTGAAAAATATTCATGTATTTCTTTTTCATAGTCCATCCATTTCAAAAGAGATCTTCCTAATTTTTTATTTAAATATTGATTTTTAAGAGAGCCATCAAACTAGCAGCGGTGAGAACTACTAGTCTTTCTAAAGAGCTGAATTTCTTAGACATAATAAAGCAGTCATTAGACTCCAATTAGTATCTCTTATTTGAGGTGTCAAGTCGTGCCAACAACTAAAACATGCAATAAGTAGCAACGCCCCCTTCACATACAGAACAAACCTACTCCAAATAGACGCACTACGGTAGAAAACGACATAAGTCCAATTATAATTATTAACCATTCGAGACTAGCATTTTTGAACCCAACCTAACCGCCGCCTACTCTCAGCTTTTTATTAGCAATTGCAAACATGTGATAAACCATTTACTGTTCACTTAACTGGTCGATGCGTTCTGCCAGCGAAGCTTTGTGAGCTTGCCCTCCCTTTTAAGGCGAAATACAAAAAACCTACAGCTAAATTATGTTAAACCACAATTTAATCTGTAGTGGTAACGGGGAGACCATTTACAGTGATAAATTGAGGATAGACATAATGTTTCAAGTTCAATTAAGTTCCAAGGAAGATGTTCATCGCCTTAAAGATAAACTGCGTCAGGCATGTAATGAGCAAGGCATTCGATTAGGCAAAGAGCAACATAAAGTTGAAGCGATATTAGCCTCAATGCTTGGTGCCAGAGATTACAATACACTTCTGGGTATGGCGGGTAAGTCCGCTTCTGACATTCATATCCAACCGGAATCAATCCGATTTAACCAGTTCATATCATTTGTCGAACGTGTAAATGTACCCAGTACAACTTATGGTGCGGCAGCTAAAGTGATCGAAGGTGTAAAATCTGCGAAAGGTGTCAAGTGGGTAATATTTGCTGCACGAGACGGTGAAATGAACGAATCTGCAACTTCTATTTTAATAGTAGCTGAATCTGGTTCACTGCTGTTTGACCAAACACTACTAACTGTTGAACGAAGGCCAAGAGAACTGGAGCTAGTAGATATATTTTCCGTGCTTAAGGACAGAGGCTTGCTAGGATTAACTCGTTACATACCAAGAAGAGTGAAAGAAACATCAAAAAGACCCAGTAGTGAAGTCGCCGACGAAATGGTTAATACAGCTTTGGAGCCTGTATTCCCCGATTGGCAGGGATTTCTCTCGATATATAGTAAAGACCTAAAGCGGTATGGTCCCGGTATCTATGCAGATGAGTATTGGAATGAGTTTAAGGGACATCTGGAAAGCTGAAAATTAATCGTCTGTTGTTATAATAGCCCTGCCTTTGCAGGGCTTATTAGTTTGGCCGATCTGAATACGCTCATATTATTTTTGTTCAGATACGGACACGCTTTTCATGGCGGGATAGGATCACCAGTAATCTAATAAAAAGGAATCCTAGAATGACACTCCCAAAAAACACTCCTCACAGTTTTTGCAAGGCATTTATCCAACGAGAACTGGATAGTTATAGAGATAAACACATTTGGATGAGTTATTGGCCGGTAATGGAAAATATGATTCAGCGGGCTGATGACTTGTCCCAACCATTCGAAGAGTTGGTAAAAGAGTACGGTTATATGGATATGTTGGAGCAAGCACCGCCCAACAACTCTTACATATGGCTTACTCTCGAACATATTTGGTGCAGCATCGACTTTAGGAAAGAAGATGTCATGCAGGCAAGAAAAGACTTAAAAGAGTTGAAAGAATTACAGGGGGATATTGTCAGCTTAGCCCTGAATTTAGCTAGTAAACTCAGGCGTCAATCAGAATTATATGAAAAATCTGGATTCTCAAAGGCTGACTATCAATTTATTGATGATTTACTTGAGCAAGCAAGTCAAAATAATTCTTTATACCACTTTCACGTAGCTGAAAAAATAAAGTCATTAACATATCAGTATGATCTGAAATACTGGCCAGAGATATCTGATTTAGTAACGGCTATTGCTGAGTTTGAAGAAGAGCAACCAGATCCTAACCATTCCCAATATCCTTCAAATGTAATTAACGGGAGAGAGTCTGATATTAAAGATTTTGTGTTGGCCTTTGATAGCAAGTTTGATGAATTTAATGGCTTGCCGACAAACTTCCGCTTTAGTAATGGAGCAATGGCCGACATAATCAATGTTGTCCTTGAGTTGCCGGTAGAAAAGCTAGCAACAGGTGATGCTGTAAGAATAGTTCGTAACCGATTCAAGCAAAGTTGAGGTATGTTTGACAGTTAGCTCAAGAACAACGTCCAACCAAAGCTGATAGGGAGATTGTGTGGACTTTAACGAGGCGAAATCAATATTGAATGGTCTTCTAGAAGACAACCCAATCATTGCCATCAGAGAAGCAAAAAAACTCAGTAGTGATCCTAACCTCCTGTTGCTTAAAGGAGCCATTCTAATTGATGCTGGCGCTGTCATAAAAAGCCACGAAGATGTCAAAGAAGGGGTAAAGGTAATGGAATACGTTTCTTCTCTTTTACCCGATGATCAATCTATTTTGTACAATCTTGCGAATGGATATCATGCGTTAGCAACTACTTTAGTGTTGAAAAGTCCTGAGTGGTATCAGGTGACCTACGAGTATAGATTGAAAGCAAGGCGGCTCTTTTACGGAGTTGGATGCTATGACAAAACGAACAAGGAAATAAAAACTCAGTCGTTTACGAATTTAGGTAATTTGCTTTGGTCTTCATACCGATGGGTTGAAGCCTATGATGCATATAAGCAAGCCATGTTGGTAGATCCCGGAAATGGAACAGCGAGCGCTGGAGCACTAAAAGTATTGCGTTACGCCTATTCGAATAACATGGGCAATGAAAATTTGTTAGTTTCGGAAATTGAAAGTCTAGCGACGCATGTTAGAGCCAACACCGAAAGTATTACTAAATACAGTGGAAGAGCGGCGGTACAAGGCATACTGGAAGAAATTAAGGATATCCCCAATGGCGATTGTACATCACCTCCAAACCCAAAAGACGCCTATGAAAATTTTGTGTTAAGGCACTCGCTTACCTTGTCTCCAACTATACAGAGATATGCGCATGATAAGGAAAGATGGGATGAGCTAAATATCTATTCAGTAATAGTACCGAGAGGGAGCGAATACCAAGTTCCAGAGGTTTTCGCGATGTTCAATGTAATGAAAGCTGATTATATTCTTGCCCGTAAATTGCTCTTCGACGGGGTTGAAAATAAACAAATTGAAACTGGCTCATATGCCGATACTCTGGATTATGCTAATTACGGGGTCAGATCTTCATTGTTAACTTTGGCACAGCGGGCTTCGCTTGATTTGTTGGACAAAATTGCTGTTGCCTCTCTCTCATTTTTTAATATTGAGAACGCACGAAGAGCTTCTTTTAAATCGGCTTGGTACAAGTCAAGTAAATCCAACAGGAAAATCTATCGGCCTAAGATAGAAGAAGAAATAGTGAAAGGTAATACGGCTTTACTTGCCATTACTGAAATTGCAAATGACCTTTCAGAAAGTACCGGATTTTTGAAATCAAAGCAAGATGTTCGAAATTCCTCAACTCATCGATTCACTGTACTTCATGACCTTGGTGTGGGAGGGACTGAATCATCTGCCTGTATTGAGCATATGGATGAACGCAAGTTCATTTCAGAAACAATTGAGACGTTAAAATTAGCCAGAAGTGCATTGATTTACTTCGTTCAGATGATTGATATTCATTCTGAAAGATTTCAGGAGGAGAATGAGGGGCTTATCTGTACACTTGGTGTTCCTTCTCATGAATACATAAGACATGGTGAAGGCGAAAACTAGCTACAAACGATAAGCCTCTTTTTAGCAGTTATTCAGATTTTTGTCTGGCACATGATAAATCAAACTAAGTAATAGATTATGGGGGATAAAATGAATCACTATGAAAGCACGTGCTTTCTTTGCAACTGCAACTCAACAGAATCAGAAACTGATCATGGCCATAGATTTTTTGTCATGTGCAGTAACGAAAGCTGTGGGAATTATGAAATTGTTCAGAATATTGCAGAAACGAGACTCAGCGAGGATATGAAAACTTCGCTACAAAAATTTGTTAATAAATACACTTCCCCAATGTTTAAACCTTGTGATATTCATATAAATAACAACGGTGAAGTTACTATTATTAACGGTCAGGCGATAAATGATTAATTGGATTAGTCACCACTTAATCTGACACTTTTTATAACAGAGCGAGATCAAATCTTACAGTCTCTAGTGTACGTGAAGCAGACCTTGGCTCATTAAGATTTTAATGACACGAATGAGGTAATCAACGGTCATGCTACTAATAAAAATTGAATGGCTGCTTTAGCCGAATACCTATGACAAAGCTCCAACATAAAACTGATAATTCGAGACTAATTCTCCGTACTAGAAGAACACACTTCTGCAATGCTATCTAATTGATGCAATACCCCGCACTCTTTAACCTTCTTATCATGATCGCAAGCAGAACGAATTGAAATCAGTGTTTCTTGTAGTACTTTTAATTCAGCTATCCGATGTTCGATATCGTCAACATGCTTATCTATTGTAGTATTAACGTTTTCGCAGCTATTCTCTGGGTTTGCTCGGGTTTCCAGTACTAATTTAATTTCCTCGATTGTCATATCTAATGCGCGACATTGCTTTATAAACAATAACTGCTTCAGTGCATCTTCAGAGTAGCTTCGATAATTCGATGCCGTTCGCTCAGGTGCAGCCAATAGTGATTTACGCTCATAAAAACGAATTGTCTGAATACTTAACCCTGTCTTAGCTGCCAGAAGCCCAATTTTCATTTTAACTTGCCTAAAGCTTGACTCTATACCAAGTATAGAGTTTACACTCGCGTTATAGGTGAGTAAAGCGAGTGTTTTTATGAGTGGTTGTGGGTGCGAAATTGAGATAAAAGACCAAGAACAAAAGGCAGTTCTCTACTGGCTATTGGGCATCAATGCTGTGATGTTTATCATTGAAATGAGTGTAGGGTTACTCGCTGACTCAACAGCACTTATTGCAGACTCCCTTGATATGTTGGCTGACGCAGTCGTTTACGGTGTTGGTATATATGCAGTAGGGAAAACAATTGTTCACAAAGCCAATGCTGCAAAGGTAAGTGGATATTTTCAATTGGCATTAGGCCTATTAATTTTGTTTGACATAGCTCGTCGCGCAACCTTTGGAAGTGGGCCTGAATCTATGCTTATGATGGGCATGGGCGGTGTTGCACTTATCGCTAACGTTATATGTTTGGCGATAATCAGAAAACAAAAAAATGGCGAGGTGCATATGCGAGCAAGTTGGATATTCTCGGCAAACGACGTCATTGCAAACATAGGAGTGATATTGGCGGGTGTGATGGTTTATCTATTCGATACTCGTTGGCCTGATTTGGTCATAGGTTTTATTGTGTCTATCGTTGTGTTACGAGGCGCAGTCTTAATTCTAAAAGACGCCAGACAGGAATTCCGTGAAAACAGCTCGACGAATGGAGAGATCGTATGAATTTCACTCAAGCAGCAAAACCTTACATACTTCAAAAACTGAGCGCCGCGCATCAATCCCTTTCGAACAATGACAATAAAGCAGGATTTAAGGCCTTAGAGGATGCTCATGTCATCGGTCAGCACTCAACATACCACCACACACGAGTGCATTATGAAATGCTTAAATTTGGAATAGAACGCCGCGACCTTAAAGAGATATTTGGACAAATTTTTAGAATGCTAGGTGCGCTGACTAAAACTCCAATTGGCTTATTGCCTGAGGGCAATACTGGTGGGGCAAACGTGAGTCCATTCAAGTCAATGTCTATTTCACCCGAAAACAAAGCCATATTGGAAAAAATTAGAAATGCACAGTCATAACCATTCACACTCGCAAGAGAATTCAACCGACGCGTCTAAACGTATTGGATGGGCGTTTTTCTTAAATGTGGTGTTCACTGTTATTGAATTCATTGGTGGATGGCTTACCAACAGCACCGCTATTATGGCTGACGCAGTGCACGATTTGGGTGATAGTCTTTCCATTGGTACAGCGTGGGGATTAAACAAGCTTAGCGATAAAGATTCTAATCAAACATTCTCATACGGCTACAAAAGATTTTCCTTACTCGGTGCATTGATTAACGGTATTGTGCTGACGGTAGGCTCCATTTGGATATTGCTTGAAGCGATACCTCGTTTGGCTGAGCCTGAAATGCCCCAAGTTGAAGGGATGGTTTTATTGTCTATCTTTGGGATGGCAGTAAACGGCTTTGCGGCTTATAAACTGAGTGAGGGAGACTCATTAAATGAGCGAGTCCTCAACTGGCATTTGCTGGAAGATGTGCTTGGTTGGGTAGCAGTATTTATCGTGTCCATCGTCTTAATGTTTAAGCCTTGGCCTATTTTAGATCCAATCTTATCCATTGGCTTTACTTTGTTCATCCTTTTCAATGTGTTCCGCAATCTCAAAGAAACCCTAATGCTGTTTTTGCAAGCAACGCCCGATGAAGAACAGCTTTCAAAGATTCGAAGCGATTTACTGGCAAACGATAAGGTAAGTGATCTTCATCATTTTCATATTTGGTCTCTAGACGGTGAGCGTAACGTAATGACGGTCCATCTTGTTCTTGATGAAGATGTCAGTCTTGAGCACCTCCAATCACTCAAAGAAAACATACACAGTTCGTTAGAAAAGTATAAATTTGAACATACGACAGTTGAGCTGGAGTTTGCTAATGAACAATGTCGTGACGAAGTGAATTAGGCTTGGTAACCTTTCATACATGAAAAATCTAAAACGCATAAGTTACATCGTGATCTCGCTGATACTCTTTCAGTCGTTTTCTGCTGTGGCGAATTCGTTAGATTTTCATGCAATAGACATTCAGCACTTGCAACACGAGCATAAGCATTCTGAGCACGAGCAAGTGCAGTCTGAGCTGTCTGCCAATGAAACCAGTGATAAAGTAAGTACAGAGCACCACAATCCTGCTGATTGTCACCATTGCGGCCACTGCCATGGCACACATGCACAATGGGTCAGTCAGAGTCATATCAACAGTCTGAAAACAGTGGTTTCAGTCCACAATTTCAACTATTTAGATGCGGTAATTGACGCACCTATTAACCGCTTACTTCGCCCCCCCAAAATTACTTCCTAGTACGTTTTTTCGATAGCACCGCGCTGATAACACTCGCGATGCTAAATATTGATAAATTATTAGGATATTCCAATGAAAATGTTTCCTATTTTCGGGCATGCATCTGCCATTGTGTGCAGTTGCATACTGGGCTTATTACTCAGTCCACCGACCGCTCATGCGGCGAAAACCAACAGATTTGTAGACAAAAGTGTCCAAGCGCCCATACGAGAAACGCTGACTCTTGAGGACGCTATTAGACTAACACTTGCCAATAATCCAAGTCTGTATGAGTTTAAATTTAAACAACGTGTTATAGACGGAGAGTCAAAAACGGCGGCGCTTAAACCCGCATTGAATGCAGGGGTTGAATTAGAGAACTTTTTGGGAACTGGCGAGGTATCAGGTCTCAAAGAGCTTGAAGTTACCTTGACATTATCATCAGTGTTACAGCTCAATGATAAGCCAGCAGCAAGGTTGAATGTACTCTCTGAACGAAGAATACAGCAAGATGTTGAAAAGCGAATACTCACCTTAGATATCCTCGGTGAGCTTAATCGTCGTTACATCAAAGTACTCGTATTGCAGGCGAACTTAGACGTCATAAAAGATGCAGAGGCACTTGCACTTTATACATTGAATGCCGTAACGAAACGCGTTGAAGCAGGCGCGTCCCCCTTGTTAGAACAAAAACGTGCCCAAGCTGCGCTGGCCCAAGCAAAGCTCGATGTTAATCTAGCTCAACAGGACCTAACGTTTGCCTTGCGCAGTTTATCCATCATGTGGGGGGAGCAGGTACCGAGCTTTAAGCGTGTGGAAGGCGATCTTTTTGCTTTTAATAAGATTGAGTCGTTTGATGCGCTGGCAGTCGCAATCCAAAATAGCCCTCACATTGACCTATACGCTAAACAAAGCCGTGTGCAAGCGGCGCAGCTTCGTTTAGTGCAAGCGAATAACCGCGCTGATATTGAGTGGTCAGCGGGGCTTCGCAGAATGCAAGGTATTGATGAAACAGCACTGGTTGCCGGAGTAAGCGTTCCATTGTTTCAAAAAGAACGAAACCTTGGTGAATATGAAGCAAACAGGGCACGTCTTGACGCAATAGAGCAGCAAAGACAAAGCAACGTTCGAAGCCTATTACATTCAGTTAATCAAGCGTTAGGCGAACATACACGAGCATTGCTAGAGATTGACACACTTCAGCGCAAGGTGATTCCTCCGTTAAAGGGCGCGTTAGATTTAGTCGAGAACGCCTATTTGGAGGGCCGTTTCAGCTACTTGGAATGGGTAACTACTCGACAAGAATTTCTGACAACCCGGCTGACATTAATAGAGGCAGCGTCTCAAGTTCACTTAAGCAAAACAGAAATTGAAACACTCACAGGTCTCGCGCTGACGAATGAGCACAATGATGACTCATTTCACCCAAGTCACAAAAGCAATTGGCAGCAGTCATCTAACATTTCGATAAGAAGTCATGATTATGAATAAATTCACAATACAAAAAGTACTTATTTCTATCTTCACCCTTAGCCTTTATAGCCTAACCGCAATCGCAGGAGGTAAACACAGTGATGTAAGTTCCAGCGATCAAGACAATCACGCAGGTGAAGTCGTAAGAATGAGCAATGAAACAGCAATTCAGAATGGTATTTCTGCAACTCCCGTGCTCGCACGCGATATTGCGTTAACGAGTACGCTTTATGGGCGAATTAGTGCAGACCCCGCCTCATTAAGTCATATAAGAGCACGGTTTGACGGTGTTATTAAAGATGTAAAAGTCAACATTGGCGATTCCGTTAAGAAAGGTGATATTTTAGCGGTTGTTGAGTCCAATGAGAGTTTAAAAAGTTATTCCATCACGTCACCTTTTGATGGCAATGTGATTGCGCGACATGCGAATAATGGTGAGTTATCAAACGGGCAAGTACTTTTTTCGTTAGCTAACTATAAAAACGTATGGGCACAGCTGACCGTTTTTTCACAAATGCTTAGCAGCATCAAGGTTGGACAGTCAGTTGAACTAAGCCACGCAGGTTTCAACCAAACCTCCAAGATTGCATATATTACGCCTTCAGCTGATGGCAATCCACACTCTCTTGCCAATGTAGCTGTCGATAATAGTACTGGATATTGGCCACTCGGTACGCTGGTCAAAGCACAAGTTACGACGTCAACTAAGTCAGTAAGTCATTCGGTTCCTCTATCTTCTGTGCAAGAGTATGAAGCCAAACAAGTTGTTTTTGTGGTTGAGGGTGATGAGTATGCGCCCAGAGCGGTAGAGCTTGGTGTCTCAGATGGTCACTATATCGAGGTTATCAGTGGCCTTGAAGCAGGCGAACGCGTCGTGGCTTCCAATAGCTACATAATTAAAGCAGATTTGGAAAAATCGGAGGCAGGCCATGATCATTAATGCCTCACTACAACTGATATTTCCCTGTCAAATGGCGTGTAGTTCTAAGGGAGGTTTAAGATGCTAGTTTCCATTATTCGTACCGCAATCGAAAAGCGCGGTATTTTTCTGATGCTTTCCTTTTTGGTGATTGGATTAGGCCTATTCAGTTATCAAAAGCTGCCTATTGATGCCGTACCCGATATCACCAACGTTCAGGTACAAATCAACACACAAGCAGAAGGTTATTCACCGCTTGAAACTGAACAACGTATCACCTTTTTGGTAGAAAACGCTTTGGCAGGATTACCAAACTTGGACTACACACGTTCACTATCGCGCTATGGCTTATCACAAGTGACGGCCGTTTTTGAAGAAGGCACGGATCTCTATTTTGCCAGAAACCTCATAAACGAACGGCTAGGCATTATCAAAAGCCAATTGCCCGATGGTATTGAGCCTAAGATGGGGCCGATTGCCACAGGTTTGGGTGAAATTTACATGTACACGCTTAGCGCGAAGCCCGGCACAGTAACTGTCGATGGCAGAAAATTTGATGCAATGGCGCTTCGAGAGTTACACGATTGGGTGGTGAAACCTCAACTGGCCTTGGTGAAAGGGGTAACAGAGGTTAATGCTATTGGGGGGTTTACCAAACAGTATCATGTGAAGCCTAATCCTCAACTTATGCTTAATTACGGCGTTAGTACTGACGATTTATTGCGGGCATTAAATCGAAATAACGCTAATCAGGGCGCTGGGTACATTGAACGCAACGGCCAGCAAATACTAGTACGTTCACAAGCGAGACTTTCGAGCGTTGAGGACATCGGTAACGTGGTGGTAACGCTTACAAACCGATCTCCCGTCACGGTAAGTGACATTGCAGAGGTCGCCATCGGTAAGGAGCTTAGAACGGGCGCTGCAACACGAGAAGGTCAAGAGACGGTGTTGGGCACAGCTATGATGCTAATAGGCGAAAATAGCCGAGCTGTTGCGCTAGACGTGGCTGATAAAGTGGATGAAATCCAAGCAAGCCTGCCAGAGGGCGTAATAATCCAAAGTGTATACGATCGCACTACGCTCGTGGATAAAGCCATCAATACAGTACAAAAAAACCTTGTTGAAGGCGCACTACTCGTTATTGTTGTCTTATTTTTATTGCTGGGCAATATACGGGCAGCAATTATCACCGCCGCTGTCATCCCACTTGCCATGCTTGCCACAATAATAGGCATGGTACAAACGGGCGTTAGCGCGAACCTAATGAGCTTAGGTGCGTTAGACTTTGGACTGATTGTTGACGGAGCGGTTATTATCGTCGAGAACTGTATTAGGCGATTAAGTGAATCGCAGCGGCGAACGGGTGCAATACTGCCTCTTAAAGAACGGCTGGAAGTCGTATTTGAGGCAACGAATGAGGTGATACGCCCAAGTCTATTTGGCGTGATGATAATCACGATTGTGTACATTCCTATCTTTAGCTTAACAGGTGTCGAAGGGAAGATGTTTCACCCAATGGCGGCTACCGTAATATTGGCATTGCTAGCGGCAATGGTATTTTCAATCACCATTGTGCCCGCAGCTGTTGCTATGTTTATGTCAGGCAAAGTCAGTGAAAAAGCGAGTCCAATAATCACTGGGGCTAAATCAGTTTACCGCCCTGTACTGGAGTGGGCATTAAAACTACGATGGTTGGTAGTAGGTGCAGCAACATTACTCGTAGTTATCAGTGTTTGGTTTGGGATGCGCCTAGGTTCTGAATTTGTGCCGCAACTAGATGAGGGTGACATAGCCCTTCATGCAATGAGAGTGCCCGGCACAGGAATTGAACAAGCTGTCGATATGCAAAAACGGCTTGAACAGGTCATTATGCAATACCCACAGGTAAACACCGTATTTGCTAAAACGGGTACTGCTGAGGTGGCTACTGATGCTATGCCACCCAACGTCACTGACACTTTTGTAATGCTAAAACCAATTGATGAATGGCCAAACCCTGCATTATCGAAAACGGAATTTGTCGAGCAATTGGAGAGGGATCTTCAAAATGTACCCGGCAATAACTATGAGTTTACGCAACCTATACAGATGCGCTTTAACGAATTAATTAGTGGCGTTAGGGCAGATTTAGGGATCAAGATATATGGTGATGATCTGGATAAGCTGCGGGATTCAGCTGGTGATGTTTTATCCGTATTACAAGATATTCCGGGCGCTGCTGATGCACGAGTAGAACAAGTAGATGAGATCCCCATCTTCACGGTGAACCCGAAGCCTTATGCGCTGGCGCGTTACAACTTAGACGTAACTGACTTGCAAACGTGGTTAAGTGCATCAGTTGGCGGCAAAGAAGCTGGTTTGGTATTTGAAGGCGACAGACGCTTTGAGATTGTTGTTCGTTATCCTGAAGAGATTCGCAATGATTTAGAAGCGCTGGGAAATATACCCATCATGACCAATGATGGTGAGTATGTGCCAATCGCCGAGGTGGCTGAGCTTGAATATACCAATATACCCAGTCAAATAAGTCGAGAAAACGCAAAACGCCGTATCGTCGTCACAGCAAATGTGAGAGATCGTGATTTAGGCTCTTTTGTCAATGATGCTAAAGAGCAAATCGCAGCCAATGTGGCACTGCCGAGTGGTTATTGGATAAGTTATGGTGGAACGTTTGAGCAATTGGAAAGTGCAAGTCAACGACTGAGCTTGGTTGTGCCCGCAACGCTTTTCCTGATCCTAGCATTACTTGTGATTGCATTTGGCTCAGTCAAAGACGCCTTGATAATTTTCACAGGCGTCCCTTTGGCATTAACTGGCGGCATCTTTGCTCTTTGGATCAGAGATATGCCTCTTTCAATATCGGCAGGGATTGGTTTTATCGCGCTCTCTGGTATTGCTGTATTGAATGGTCTGGTAATGCTGTCTTTTATCAGGCAGAGGATGGAAGAGACTGGCGAGTTGGTAAACTCGATTATTGATGGTGCAATGACTCGCTTGCGGCCAGTGCTGATGACAGCGTTAGTGGCGAGTCTTGGTTTCGTGCCCATGGCGCTTAACGTAGGTACTGGCGCAGAGGTGCAGCGACCTCTGGCAACGGTGGTCATTGGTGGGATCATATCCTCTACCTTGTTAACTCTGGTTGTACTACCTGTACTCTATAGACTCGTTCACTATAAGGTGAATTAGCAGCACTGGGGCATTTGGGTTTATAAATCAATGCCCCGGATTTACTTACCCCCATGACGATCATTCGACTTCTTTTGACAAAATGGGGAGGTGGCTCGTAAATCGCTTTGTAATAAAAATTTGGAGTTGTAGGGTTGGTTATCAATTGTAATATTCAAAATTCGGCTTTTGGAGGCGCATCCTGTGGACTATTGTCGTCTGAATAACTGCTTTATGCCACTGAAGAGTCAGTCAGAATAAAGCATATTAACTTCCGCTTATGGTAAATATCGGAATCAAGAGCAGAGAGCCCTGAACATCTGCTGTTTGTCTTTTGCAGCCTGTCGGATCAAGTCGAAACTTTCGATCAACTGTGTCAGATTAGATATGAGCCACTACAGATTAATAGCTACTTGTAACCAATCCAGTCCCGCTAAAACATATTCGTATAACTGAAATGGCTGTACATATCGCCATTTCCTTAAGCCATTTCGCCATACTTCATTGCTTCTAGTATTTGAAATAGCCGCTGACGTTGCTCAGCTGTATCAAACATATTTCGAGGACATTCGTCACTCAGAATTGGCAGGGGCAAGTTGAGCCATTCGTTCATGGTTACATGATCGTTGTCGAAAAACATCAGCAAATCTAGCTGCAACTTTTCGACTGTGATATCTACATTTTCTGATTCTGTTGACATGTCTCAGCCTCCTAATGTTCGGGTTGATCAAGTATAGCGGATAATCTGGACGCATTGTGCGCAATGTGCCAGTCAATTTGATGATAGTAAACACAAACCGTTTACTAGTAATGAACAGATCTTGATAAACACAAGGTGATTACTCTTGGTGTACAAAATCTGTTTACCGGTATGGATATTTGATTATCGAACTTTATTCGTAAGTGCTTGTAAACTTGCCTGTTCATTTACCACAAGCGGATATTTTGATGAGTTCCAGTGAACATTTCCATAATGGTAGACACCTCATGATTAAGGTTTTTATTTCCACATATAAGGTATGTAGCAAGCCAATTTCTTTCTGCGCAAGTTGTGCCATTTGTATGGAAATTTGCATGTAATAATTCGAGAAATTCCCAACATAGGCACTATTAGTCATGGCTCTCAGGTCATTTTGACATTAAAAGGTACTATTCCTGCGTGTGATAATGTAAAAACTGCCCAATATAGGTAGTATTTGTCATGGTTCCAAAGTAGGTTTGACGCTAAAAGGTACTATTCCTGCGTGTAATATGTGAGAACTGTCCAATATAGGTAGTTTTTGTCATGCTCCTCAGGTAGGTTTGACGTTGAAAGGTACTATTCCTGCGTGTGATTATGTGAGAACTGTCCAATATAGGTAGTATTTGTCATGGTCCTCAGGTCGGTTTGACGTTAAAAGGTACTATCCCTGTGTGTCACAATGCGAAAAAAGTTAAATGCAGTTAGTATTCTTTATGGTCCTTAGGTAATTTTGACATTAAATAAAGCCCATTAATCAAATGGGAACCTGAGCTGAGTAATATGTTGATTGGGAGCATCCAGACCTATGTGTAACCCAAGTAAACGTACAGCTTTACCTTTCCCCCGCTCCAGAGCCTCGTCAAGCAAATTCTCAATAGTAGCTAGATCGATGCACTCTGACCTTTTCTCTTTTGTCGTCTGTTGAAAATCACCAAACTTTACCTTTACGCCGAGCTTATTCATTTTCCTTACCTTAAGATGAGGGGCGGCTCTACGTTCCAATTCTGGCAACAACTTTTCTTGTATAATACTTACTAATAATGCTTTATCTGCCATATCGTGCTCAAACGTACGCTCGACTCCAACAGACTTTCTTACTCTTGAAACCTCTACATCTCTGTTGTCTACGCCATGACATCTGTCCCATAAGATACTCCCAAACTTGCCTAAACTATCGATTATGTAATGCTTATCTACCTGCCTGATATCTCCACAAGTTCGGAACCCTAAATTTTTTAATTTTGACTGAGTAACCTTCCCTACTCCCGGTATCTTGCGTAGTTCCAGAGATTCGATGAAGTCCATCACATGCTCGGGAGCTATGGTAAACTGCCCGTTTGGCTTGTTTTGATCAGACGCAATTTTAGCGAGGAATTTGAGTGGGGCTATTCCAGCGGATGCAGTCAATTTTGTCTTCCTGTAAACCTCAGCTCTAATTTCTTCTGCAACCAGTGTCGCAGAGCCCTTGTGTTTACTAGAATATGTGAGATCTAGATAAGCTTCGTCTAATGACAGAGGCTCTATTTTGTCTGTATACAATTCAAATATTTCTTTAATTTGACTGCTTACTGCCTTATAGATGTCCATTCTACCGGGCACGACTATTAGGTTTGGGCACTTCTGTTTTGCAACAGAAGTCGGCATAGCAGAACTAACACCATATTTTCTTGCAATATAATTACAAGTGGATAAGACCCCACGCCTATCTGACTTCCCGCCAACAGCCACAGGCTTATTTGCTAATGATGGGTTATCCCTGATTTCTACAGATACATAAAATGCATCCATATCAATATGGACAATTTTTCTGTTGAAAACGACTGGCTTGTCAAGATTTATAGTATCCATACTCGAATGTCGTAACTTCATTTTTTAATTTTCACATAATATCGGGTGAGAATTTCTTGACTAGTGAACGTTCCGAGAATTTCCAATGCTAACCCCATATAAAACCTGTACTGGGGGGGCCCCCCTTACTTGTCAAGATTTTTTAGTCCCATTAAAATATCGACGTGGATAATTTTTCGCATTACCTGCCTTTGATCTTAACGTGCTCACACGAAACTGTACAAAAAGACAGTATATTATCAATAGCGTTTAAATACACTATGTCGTTGTCGATTCTTGATAAAATTGATGCCTCACACGCATGATTCAAGGCAATGTTGAACAGGAATTAATACAAATAAGCCCATTAATAACGCTTACTTTTACTTAGGCGTAATTGCGAGTGTGAGACGATCCGGCTATATTGTAAGTAATTTACTTACAGGGTTTGTCATATGGCTAGAACAATTACATTTCAACCAAGTAGAAGTATGAGCGAATTTATCGAAGCGATGGTAAGTTCAGGCAATTATAACAATCAAAGCGAGGTAATTCGCGCTGCATTGAGACTGCTTCAGGAACAAGACGCATCGTCAAAGTTAAATGCGCTGAGGCTCTTGATTGAAGAAGGAGAACAAAGTGAAGACGACATTAATTTTTCAATGGACTCTCTTAAGAAACGGCTAGATAGTAGATAGTGACTAAATTCCGCGTTTCAAAAGCTGCTGCCAATGATCTATATGAGATCGGTGTTTATACCGAAGAGTACTGGGGCAAGGAGCAACGCAATAATTATTTAGATGACCTTGAGTCAAGATTTATCGAGCTTGCAAACGATGCCAACTCGGCGTTAGCTATACCGAGAAATGATATTAAATGGGGGTGTTTTTCTAGCAATGTGAATAAACATATGATCGTTTTTAGAAAATTCAAATACGGTATCAGAATAATTAGGGTTCTTCATCAATCAATGGATATCGTTCGGCAACTTCAATAAAACTCAACGTTAACGAGCTAGATAGATATACTTACAGAACAAAAAAGCGCTGTCGATTAGCATCAAACAGCGCTTTTAAACCCTAAGCCAACAATGGTTTCAGCATTACAGTATTTGGTTTTGCTTCCACTCGTTCAATTTTTTCTGGCGGGCTTCTTCTTTTTCCATGCGCGACTTTTTACGGTCACACGGTTCTGGACAGTCACAGGCTTTTTCAATACCTAGTGCACCTAAGCCACCACAGCTTCCAGAGATTGATTTTTTCTGAAAAAGGTAACCTACGGCCATAGCCAGTACCATTGTTAGAAAGAAACCAAAAGCAAGAATGAATGTAGACATTGCTACCCCCTAATTATGAACTGTGACCAGTTTATCAAATTCTGGCGATGCATACTCTTCAAATCCGTCTTCTGTGCGACGAATGAGGAATACAGCGAGTTGTTCTTGCTCAGCAACCGCTATCGCTTGTTCCCATCCCATTACATTAAACGCCGTAGCCAAACCATCAGACGTCATTGAAGAAGGATGAATTACCGTAACCGAAACCAAGTTATGTGAGATAGGTTTGCCCGTTGTGGGGTCGATTAGATGCGAATAACGAACGCCGTCTTCTTCGTAATAGTTGCGATAGTCACCTGATGTAGCAACCGCGTTTTCTCCTATTGAGACAACTTTTTGAACAGCACGTTCAGTGGTAACTGGCTTTTCAATGGCAATCAGCCACTCACTGCCGTCGCCTCGTTCACCTTTCACACGCATTTCACCACCTATTTCTACAAGGTAGTTTTCAATGTTGTGCTTTTCAAGGATCTCCGCCACTCCATCAACACCAAAACCTTTTGCAATAGTCGACAGGTCGACATAAAGCATTGGGTGACTTTTCTTCAAGCCTGTAGGCGTGGTTGACAGCTTCTTATAACCCACATATTCGCGAATATCGTCGATGTCTGTCTGGCTTGGTACTTTTTCAGGGCGCTTAGTTGGTCCAAACCCCCATAAATTAACCAATGGGCCAACGGTAACATCAAGTACTCCGCCACTTAGGTTAGCCAAGCGTAATGCCTCGTTAACCACAGTTAGCGTATCTGGCGATACGGCGAAATTGTCGGTGTAGCGATATTGATTGAACCTTGATAGTTCTGACGTTGGGTCGTAAGTAGACATCATCTTGTTAACCTCAACAAGACGGGCATCTATTTCAGCTTGTAAGCCTTCTACCGGTGTCTCCGCTACAAGGTACTTAACGTTGTAGGTTGTGCCCATTGTCTGCCCTTGCAGGTGTACTACAGGCGTTTTTTCGTCGCTACAGCTTGCGAGAAGTAGAATACCTACCGCAACAAAGGCGAGGAAAATTCGAATAGCAAATCGAATCACGATGTTGTCCTTAGCTAATATGCACATTATTCAATCGCTATTATGTGCATTCTGCGTTTTGCTTCAACGAAAAAGGGGCTTACGCCCCTTTTAATATGCTTGAGTTTTTAAGCGAGTAGCTCTTAAATTAAACGTCTAGCCACCGAAGTCATCTAGCATGATGTTTTCGTCCTCAACACCTAAATCTTTAAGCATGTTGATTACGGCCGCGTTCATCATAGGTGGTCCACACATGTAGAACTCACAGTCTTCTGGTGCAGGGTGATCTTTCAAGTAGTTCTCAAGAAGTACTTGGTGGATAAACCCAGTGTAACCTTCCCAGTTGTCCTCTGGCTGAGGATCAGAAAGTGCTACATGCCACTCAAAATTATCGTTTTCTGCTGCTAGCTCGTCGAAGTCTTCTGTATAGAACATTTCACGAAGTGAACGTGCACCGTACCAGAAGCTCATCTTACGCTTAGACTTAAGGCGACGAAGCTGATCGAAGATGTGAGAACGCATTGGGGCCATACCTGCACCACCACCTACGAATACCATTTCATTTTCAGTTTCTTTCGCGAAGAATTCACCGAATGGACCAGAGATAGTCGCTTTGTCACCCTCTTTCAGGCTCCAAATGTACGATGACATTTTACCCGCAGGTAGGCTTAAGTTATTAGGTGGCGGCGTAGCGATACGCACGTTCAACATAATAATGCCTTCTTCTTCTGGGTAGTTCGCCATTGAGTATGCACGAATAGTCTCTTCGTCTACTTTAGACTCGATGTCGAAGAAGCCAAAACGCTCCCAGTCACCGCGGTATTCTTCAGGAATATCGAACTCTTTGTACTTAACGTGGTGCGCTGGCGCTTCAATCTGAATATAACCACCTGCACGGAAAGGTACACTCTCACCGTTAGGAATTTTAAGCTTAAGTTCTTTGATAAAGGTTGCTTTGTTATCGTTAGAGATAACTTCACAATCCCACTTCTTAACACCAAATACCGACTCTTCCAGCTCAATTTCCATGTCTTGCTTGATAGCAACCTGACATGAAAGACGGCAGCCTTCGCGCGCTTCACCTTTAGTAATGTGGTCTAGTTCAGTTGGTAGGATTTCACCACCACCTGAGTGTACATCTACACGACACTGGCCACATGAGCCACCGCCACCACAAGCAGACGATACGAAGTAACCTGCGTCAGCTAGTGCACCAAGAAGTTTGCCACCCGGTGCAGTTTTGATTGCCTTATCTGGGTCACCATTGATAGTGATAGTTACATCACCACTTGGTACCAATTTAGACTTGGCAAACATGATAATAAATACCAGCGCTAGAACGATGGCAATAAACATGCCTACGCCTAGATATATTTCTACATTATTCATTTATATGCTCCCGAGCTTTCTTACAGCTGAATACCAGTGAATGACTGGAAGCCTAGTGCCATTAGACCCGCGATCATAAATACAGAACCAAGACCACGAACACCATCAGGCATATCAGCATACTTCAGCTTTTCACGTACTGCCGCTAGCAATACAATTGCTAGTGCCCAGCCCATACCACTACCAACGCCGTAAACGATGCTTTCAGTGAAGTTGTATTCACGCTGTACCGCAAACGCCACACCACCGAAGATTGCACAGTTAACGGTAATTAGCGGAAGGAAGATACCTAGTGCGTTGTAAAGCGCAGGGAAGAACTTATCTAAGCTCATCTCTAGAATCTGTACCAACGCCGCGATAACACCGATAAACGTTAGGAAGTTAAGGAAGCTTAGGTCAGCTTCTGGGAAACCTGCCCATGCTAGTGCGCCTGGAGCAAGAATGTTTACATAAATAACTTGGTTAACGGGTACAGAGATACCTAGTACCACGATAACTGCAACACCAAGACCCATAGCAGTTTTAACTTTCTTAGATACCGCTAGGAATGTACACATACCCAAGAAAAGTGATAACGCCATGTTCTCAACGAAAATTGAGCGAACAAATAACGACAAATAATGTTCCATGACTTACTCCTTAGGCTCTACTTGCTCTGGACGGATAGTACGGATAAACCAAATCATACCGCCGATTAAGAAGAATGAGCTGAATGGTAGGATTAACAAACCGTTACCCTGATACCAGCCACCGTTTTGAACCAGTGGAAGGATTTCGAAACCTAAAATAGTACCGAAACCAAATAGCTCTTTAATTGTACCAATAACAATTAGAATGAAAGAGTAACCCAAGCCGTTACCAATACCATCAAGGAAGCTCATCAGAGGTGGGCTCTTCATGGCGTAAGCTTCAGCACGCCCCATTACGATACAGTTAGTAATAATAAGACCAACGAATACCGAAAGCTGCTTCGATATTTCATACGAATACGCTTTCAAAATTTGGTCAACTACGATTACCAACGACGCAATAATGGTCATCTGGATAATAATTCGAACGCTAGATGGGATCTGGTTACGAATTAGTGAAATAAACAAGTTTGAGAACGCTACAACGCTTGTAAGCGCTAGCGACATTACCAATGCTGTTTCCAGCTTAGTGGTAATTGCCAGTGCTGAACAGATACCCAATACCTGTAGGGCGATCGGGTTGTTGTCCAGGATTGGCCCAAAGAGGGCCTTTTTCATTTCTTTAGTATCTGCCATGAGACTTCCCTTATGAACGCCATGCTTGGTTCTTCAGGAACTGGCCGAAGCCTTGCTCGCCTACCCAGTAACGAATTGTGTTTTCAACACCGTTGCTGGTTAGGGTTGCACCTGAAAGCGCATCGATAGTGTGAGGATTGCTAGGGTTAGCATTTTTCACTACGCGAATAGCAACTTTGCCATTCTCGTAAAGCTCTTTGCCGTCCCATTTGTCCTGCCAAGCAGGGTTTTGCACTTCACCACCTAGTCCTGGCGTTTCTTTTTGCTGATAGTAAATAAGCTCGCGAACCGTTTGGCCGTCTGCGTCTACCGCTAAGAAACCGTACATAAGATCCCAAAGGCCGCTGCCGTGTACAGGAAGGATGATACGAGAAACATCACCTGCGTCGTCGCGAACTAAGTAAACACTTGCCACGTTAGGGCGGCGTTGGAAACCAACATTGCTGTTAGTTACCTTAGTGCTGTACTCAGTTTCTTTGGCTGCTTTATACATATCGTAATCTGGCTTAGGCGCTTCTACGAAAGTACCTTCGTCAAGATTTACATAACGCTGTTCTACTCGCTCGCTGTACGTGCTTTCAATTGCGCTATTGCTCATGCCCATTTCATAAAGGCCTGCAGCATTAAGAATGTTGCTCTTTTTATCTAGAGCTGCGTTTGTTTGTTGTAGAGAGCGAAGGCCAACAGCCGCGCCAGAAACAACAATTGAACAAACTAAACATACGGCAACAACAATACCTACCGTTTTGCCTAAAGATTCTTTCTTAGCCGACACGTGCTACCCTCCGCTTGATATTGCTTTGTGCGACGAAATAGTCGAACAGTGGCGCCCACAAGTTAGCAAATAGAATTGCTAGCATTACACCTTCAGGGAAGGCTGGGTTTAGGACGCGGATTAGTACCGTCATGAAACCAATGAAGATACCGTAAGCCCACTTACCTTGGTTTGTGAACGACGCAGAAACTGGGTCTGTCGCCATAAAGAACATACCAAAAGCAAGACCACCAACAACAAAGTGCCAATGTGCAGGCATTGCAAACATAGGGTTGGTATCGCTGCCGATTAGGTTTAGCAAGGTTGCGAAGAACGCCACACCAACTGCTACACCAGCAACAATGCGCCAACTTGCTATACGCATGTACATGATGAACAAGCCACCAAGAATAATAGCAAGGGTAGACACCTCACCCGCTGAACCTGAGATAGTACCGATGAAGCTGTTCATCCACTGATCCATGTTCGCGTAATCAAGGTTGCCAGAAGCCGCTTGGCTTAGAGACGTTGCACCAGAATAACCATCTGCCGCTACCCATACTTGGTCACCTGAAATTTGTGCAGGATACGCAAAGTAAAGGAATGCACGACCAGACAATGCTGGGTTAAGGAAGTTACGACCTGTACCACCGAATACTTCTTTAGCAATTACAACACCGAAAGTAATACCTAGTGCAACTTGCCATAGAGGAATAGTAGCTGGAAGTGTTAGTGCGAACAAAACCGATGTTACGAAGAAACCTTCGTTAACTTCGTGCTTGCGCACAGACGCGAATAATACTTCCCAGAAACCACCTACCGCGAACGTTACCGCGTAGATTGGCAGCCAGAAACATGCGCCATAGAAGAATAGACCTAGTGTACCCGCATTTGCCAAGTCACCGCCTAGTGCAGCGAATAGGCCTGCTTGCCACGTATCAGGTAGTGTTCCTGCACCAGCAGCAATTGCTTCTTGCGCTTGGAAACCAATGTTATACATACCAAAGAACATAGCTGGGAATGTTGCCATCCATACCATGATCATGATGCGCTTAAGGTCAATGCTGTCACGCACGTGCGTGTTAGCTTTGTTTACTTTACCTGGGGTGTAGAAAATGGTCGCCGCAGCTTCGTAAAGCGCATACCACTTTTCATGCTTACCACCTGGTTCGAAGTTTGGTTCGATTTTTTCTAAATACGCTTTTAAACCCATGACTTAACCCTCTTTCTCTATCGTGGTCAAACAGTCGCGTAAGATAGGAGCGTAGTTGTATTTGCCAGGGCATACATAAGTACACAATGCCAAATCTTCTTCGTCCAACTCTAAGCAACCCAACGTCTGAGCACCGTCAGTATCACCAGAAATCAGGTCCCTAAGCAGAAGCGTAGGAATGATATCTAGGGGCATAACGCGTTCGTAATTACCAATTGGAACCATAGAACGTTCAGAACCATTGGTAGTTGTTGTCATATCAAATTTCTTGCTGCCACTTAGGTGACCTAAGTAAGCACGAGTCACTGAGTGTTGGTTTGAACCAGGTAGGATCCAACCGAACAATTTCTTCTCGCGACCTTCTTTTAGTAGTGAAACTTGGGTGTGGAAACGGCCAAGGAAACCGTGAACGCCCATCGCCGTTGTACCGCTAAGTACAGAACCAGAGATAACACGTACTTCACCGTCTACTTGCTCGTTTGCAGTAAGTTCGGTCAAGTCTGCGCCCATTACGGTGCGCACTAGGCGTGGGTTGGTTGCTGCAGGACCTGCAAGTGAAATAACACGACGGTTATCTAGCTCGCCAGAGGTCAGCAATGCACCAATTGCCATTACGTCTTGGTAGTTGATGTGCCAAACCGTTTTGTTCATGCCAGCAGAATCAAGGAAGTGGATGTGAGTACCCGGTAGGCCCGCAGGGTGAGGACCGCCAAATTCTTCAACATCAACTGCCGCATCGCCAGTAGCAACAGAAGCACCTGCCGCTTTACAAACGTAAGTCTTGCCGCCGCTCAATTGCGTTAACGCTTTAAGACCATTTACGAAATCGTCTTGGCGCTCAGCAATAATCACAGCAGGATCTGCTGCCAGTGGATTGGTATCCATTGCTGTAACGAAAATTGAACTTGGAACAGAGTCTAGCTTAGGAGATTTGCTAAATGGACGTGTACGGAACGCTGTCCACATGCCTGACTCTACAAGGATTGACTGAAGCTGCTCGCGTGAAGCGCTCGCGATCTGGTCAGCTGCAATTTTATCAAAAGTTACAGCATCGCTGCCGTTCACTTTGATAACTACAGACTGAAGAACACGTTTTGCACCACGGTTAACCTCTACCACTTCACCCGCTGCTGGAGCAGTGAATTTAACGCCAGGGTTCTTTTTGTCTTCAAAAAGCACCTGACCTTTCTTCACTACATCGCCAACTTGGACGTGCATGGTAGGGCGCATACCCACATATTCTTCTCCCAGAATGGCAACGCGCGTTGCAGCAGTTGCATCAGCAATCTCCTGCTTTGGCGCTCCCTCAATTGGGAGGTCGAGACCTTTCTTGATTTTTATCATATGTAATCGCACTACTCTAATAGAAATACCCTTTTGCATGACCGCAGAAAACCTGCCTGTCAGCATGCAAAAGCGCACTATTAACAGGTGTAGAACACCTTTTCGTTGTTGATTGATGGAACTTGCTGCAATTGCTACGGTCAGCCTGTTATGAAGCCGTAACGCATAATTCCTTTTGCGGACGCTTAATTCGCCCTTTCTTTATAGACCACCAGCAGAAATTTACACTTATTATTGTTTTTGTGTAGCTGCAATCGCTACTGCTGTTTTGGTAGAGGCAGAAAAGACCCCTACTTAATTTCGGGATTTTAGCATTAACCCATACGTTTGTGCCACGCTATTTCAAGATAAAGGCAAATTTTTCTACAATTTAATGTAAACCTTTGGTCTTATTCATTTACATTTTTTGAATCTCCCCCCTATATCAGCTTGTAATTAGGTACAAAAAAGCCGTCAAATCAGACGGCTTTCGCATATATGAGTATTAGGTTAATTAATGGTAAGTTTAGGTTTTACCAATTAACCATTGGGTCAACTTCACTGTCGTAATCAACACTTGAAATGTCAAAACCGAACAGTTTTAAGAACTCATGGTTGTAACCTTTGTAGTCACTTAAGTCATGAAAGTTCTCTTGTGTCACTTGATCCCAAAGCGCCTTAATTTTTGCCTGTGTTGCATCGTTAGTTTCTTTGCCATCCATGCGATAGCGATTTGCTTCATCTAACGTTGGTGTATTGCCGAAAAGACACTGCGTGAACAAGCCGTGAATCTGCTCAATGCACCCTTCGTGGGTGCCTTCCTCTTTCATCACTTTATAAATAAGTGAAATATACAAAGGCATTACAGGAATGGCTGAGCTTGCCTGCGTTACCAGTGCTTTCAACGAGCTCACATTGGCTTGCACAAGCAAATTACTGTTTTTACCGATAATGGCTGCGGCAGCGCGATCCAAGTCTTCTTTCGCTTTACCAATCGTCGCTTGACCATAAATAGGCCATGTTAGCTCTTTACCGATGTAGGTATATGCGGTGGTTTTACAGCCTTCAGCAAGCACATCGGCTTCACGTAAAAAGTCCATCCAACGTTCCCAATCTTCACCGCCCATCACTTTAATGGTATTGAGGATTTCTTCGTCGTTGGCTGGCTCTAGCGATACTTCATGCACTTTATCTTTATCAGTATCGTAGGTTTTTGTTGTGTACGCCTGCCCTACTGGCTTAAGCGTAGATTTATACGTTACGCCTGTTTCTGGGTCGGTTCTACGCGGGGATGCAAGGCTATAAATGACCAAATCAACCTTGCCCATTTCAGCTTTGATTTTTTCGATGGTTTCATTTTTGATTTCATCGGAAAACGCATCGCCATTAATAGTTTCTGCATACAAACCTTTTGCTTTGGCTTTTTCGTGGAATGCAGCGGTGTTGTACCAACCGGCAGTACCCGTTTTACGTTCCGTTGGTGCTTTTTCAAAACACACACCCAGCGTTTTAGCGCCATAGCCAAACGCAGAAGTAATGCGTGATGCTAAGCCGTATCCCGTTGAGCTACCAATAACCAATACATTTTTAGGGCCTTCGCCTAAGTCGCCTTTTGCTTCTACATAAGCAATTTGTTCGTCAACCGCCGTTGCACAGCCAACAGGGTGCGCGTTTGTACAAATGAAGCCTCTCACTTTAGGCTTGATAACCATAATAATTTTCCTTATTTGAGCGTGGGGCTATTGTAATGCCGAAGCCACTGATAACAACTCGGAGCAGATGAAACCTAGCATATCGCAAACGCAAGGCGACACCAATGAAACAACGTGCCAAATTTAGGTTTGCTTTGTATTTACGAGAAAAGACAGAGAAGAAAAGAGATAGGAAAAAGAAACATTAGGCCATATCGCTAAATTCAACGAAGTGCGGGCTAGTTTTTAAAACGTTATGAACTATGAATAAGAAAAGATGGAACACAGGTGTACAGAACTGCACACCTGTGAACAACACATTAACCTAGAACGTCTAAAAGCTCTACGTCAAAGATAAGCGTGCTGTATGGTGCAATAGCTGCACCCGCACCTTGCTCACCGTAAGCAAGATCATGTGGCACGTATAAACGGTACTTAGCACCTACTTTCATAAGTTGAAGTGCTTCAGTCCAACCTTTAATTACGCCACCTACTGGGAATTCAGCTGGCTGGCCGCGCTCGTAAGAGCTGTCAAAAGTGGTACCGTTAATAAGTGTACCGTGGTAGTGAACACGTACAGTGCTAGCCGCAACTGGTGTTTCACCGTCACCTTCAGCGATAACTTCATACTGAAGACCAGATTCAGTAACGGTTACTTCGTCACGCTTCGCATTTTCTTCAAGGTACTTTGTGCCTTCTTCAATAACCGCTTTGCTTGCTTCTTCTTTAGCCGCTTGCATACGCTTGTGAATTTCGCCAAACGCATCACGTAGTGTGTCGTTATCAACCTGAGGCGCTTGACCTGCGAAGGCGTCTTTTAGGCCAGCTACAACAGCGTCAATCGCTAGTCCGTCAAACGGATTTGATTGTAATTGTTGACCCATTTGAAAACCAATGCCGTAACTTGCTTGGGTTTCTACTGTATTGAATGTATCAGTCACAAGAACTCCTGAAATTAAATTACAAATGCAGTACAAATTTCAAACAAAACGCATAACGCGAGAATGTTTCTGCATTTTCCGGTGCAAGAGTGTATCACACCACAAAATATCTTGCTTTGAGCAATGTTAACTAGGGTGAAAAAGTATCAAAATGTTGTAAATTATAACCGAAAGTGGTTAGACAAGTCGCAAAGGACACAGTATGGTTAAGGCCATATATTTAGGAGGATAGCATGCAAACACACTACGATGCTGAACTGAAAGATACCGTTCGATACCTAGGTAAAACCTTAGGTGAAACAATCAAAAATCAATTGGGTCAAGAGTGGCTAGACCGTATTGAAAAGATTCGTAAAGGCGGCCGAGCTTCTTATCAGGGAGACGCTACATGTAGCGAAGAACTGAAAGAAACTTTCAAAACAATGTCTGACAGCGATTTGCTTACTGTTGGCCGTGCATTCGCACAATTCTTGAATTTGGGCAACATTGCTGAGCAAGAATACAATGCGGCAATGAATGTTGATGCGTCTATTGATGCACTATTTAAACACCTAGATAAAGCTGAATTAACAGCTGAAAAAGTGCAGGATGCGGTTGCAAAACTGAACATCGATCTTGTACTGACCGCGCACCCAACTGAGGTTACGCGCCGTACACTTATTCACAAACATAAAGAATTGGCGAACTGCCTTCAGGCTATTCACCAAGAGTCGCTTAATGATGTTGAGCGTAAGAAAATTGAAACCCGTATTGCTGACCTTATTGCACAGGCTTGGCACACTGAAGAAATTCGTTCAGTACGTCCAACACCGGTTGATGAGGCACGCTGGGGCTTCTCTGTTATTGAAAACTCATTATGGGAAGCAGTGCCAGACTTCATGCGCGAGCTTGATGGTCGCCTAAATGAAGATTACGAAGTATCACTGCCACTAGATGCGTCTCCCGTTCAGTTTAGCTCTTGGATGGGCGGCGACAGAGACGGCAACCCTTTTGTAACGTCAAAAGTGACTGAGCAAGTATTATTACTTGCTAGAAAACGTGCGGCCAAGCTTTTCGCGATTGATCTTGATCGCTTGCAAGTTGAGCTTTCAATGTACGACTGCAACGACGCGTTACGCGAAAAAGTCGGCGACGCCAACGAGCCGTACCGCGCCCTTCTTCGTCCACTTGTGGACAAGTTCATCACAACCCGCGATGGCATTAGCGACTACTTAGCAGGTAAAAACCCAGATACTTCAAACTGGGTTGAAAGTGATGATGAGCTAATTGAACCACTGATGCTTTGCTACCAGTCACTGTTAGACTGCGGAATGCAAGTTGTAGCAAACGGTCTGCTGCTAGACACTATTCGTCGTGCTCGTGTATTTGGCATTCACCTTCTGCGCCTTGACGTGCGTCAGGACTCTGAGCGTCATGCAGACGTTTTCAGCGAACTAACACGCTACCTTGGTCTTGGTGACTATGCTCAGTGGAGCGAAGCCGACAAGCAAGCGTTCTTATTGCGCGAGCTTGGGTCAAAACGCCCGCTATTCCCTGCTCAATGGGATGCGTCTGATGACGTGAAAGAAGTGCTTGATACCTGTAAGGTAATTGCGAAGCACAGCAAACACGGTTTTGGTATCTATATTATCTCTATGGCCAGTGAGCCATCGGACGTTATGGCCGTTCAGCTGTTACTTCAAGAAAGTGGTGTAGATTGGCCAATGCCAGTGGCGCCATTGTTCGAAACGCTAGACGATTTGAACAACTCGCCTGACGTAATGCGCAAACTTCTGTCTATCGACTGGTATCGCGGTTACGTTAAAGGTCGTCAATTCGTTATGATTGGTTATTCAGATTCAGCCAAAGACGCAGGTGCACTTGCTGCGGGCTGGGCTCAATACCAATCACAAGAAGCCTTGGTTGCGATTGCTGATGAGTTTGACGTAAGCCTGACGCTATTCCACGGCCGTGGCGGTACAATTGGTCGTGGTGGCTTGCCAGCACATGCTGCCATTTACTCTCAGCCTCCTGGCTCGCTAGACGGCGGCTTCCGTGTAACTGAGCAAGGCGAAACTATTCGCTATAAATTCGGTATGCCTAAGCTGGCTAAACGCAGCCTAGGTATTTACGCCAGCGCCATAATTGAAGCCATGTTATTCCCGCCTCCGGCACCAAAAGAAGAATGGCGAGAGCTTATAACTGCAATGGCAGCCCAAGGTCGCGATAACTACCGTGCAACCGTGCGTCACGATAAAGAGTTCGTACCTTACTTCCGTGTTGCAACGCCAGAGCAAGAGTTAGGCAAACTCCCACTAGGTAGTCGTCCAGCGAAGCGTAAGCCACAAGGTGGTATTGAGAGCCTACGTGCGATTCCATGGATATTTGCCTGGGCACAAACCCGTTTGGTACTGCCAAGCTGGTTAGGCGTTATGCGCGCTATCGATAGCGTGAAGACACCGGAAAATGAAAAAGTGGTTAACGAGATGTTCAGCGAATGGCCGTTCTATCGTTCACGTCTTTCAATGCTGGACATGGTGTTCCATAAAGCCGATCCGCGAATCAGTGAAGCTTATGATGAGCGCTTGGTACCCAAAGAGCTTAAACACTTTGGTGAAGCATTGCGTAGCGAGCTTAAAGAAAGCATCTCGTCGCTGTTGGCTATAACCGGTGACGGCGACATCATGAAGAACGACCCGCAGGGTAAAGAGTCTATGGAGATCCGTGCAGGGTATCTTCAGCCCCTTCACTACCTGCAAATTGAGCTTCTGGATCGTATTCGTAAAGCCGGTGACGATGCACAAAACACCAGCCTAGAGCGTGCCATGATGGTTACCATCGCGGGTATTGCAATTGGTATGCGTAATACAGGCTAGAGCCCAATGAACGCGTAACGTTATAATGAAAAGCCTGCTCATTGAGCAGGCTTTTTTTGTAATGTTGTCCCGTCCTAAAATACGTTGACATAAAGAGGACTTCTTTATGACAACTTCAAGTAATCAAAGACCTAAGCGCACACAGCGTGATTACACATTAGCTTTTAAATTGGGTGTGGTTGAGCGTGTAGAAAAAGGCGAATTCACTTATAAACAGGCACAAGCTCACTTCGGAATACAAGGAAGGTCGACGGTATTAG
>NZ_BJKJ01000029.1:0-50946 GCF_006538305.1 Alteromonas sp. KUL17 | reverse complement strand
AGGCTTGCTGTTTTGCTTTTCCCCCGAAGCGGATGCGCATTTTAGGGAAATGAGCGCTCACGTCAACAAGTATTTTAAAAAAATCCTTATTTTTCGATCGTTTGCATAAACAATGTGCAATACGTTCATAAAAACCACTAATTCACCGCGCTTTTCACGATCTATAAGGTTAGTTAATTGGTAAGTCACGCTGTGTACTATAAATTAATAGAACAGTATTTGAACGTGTACGTGGATTATTGAGGGGTTTGTATGAAGGTTTCTGAATTTAAAACCGCTGGAAAACTCATAACGGGTCTTGGCGCTATTAAAGCCCTCACGGATGAAATGGCGAGATTATCCATAAAGGAATGTGCTATCGTTACTGACAAGGGCGTTTCTTCATCTGGTCTTCTTGATCAACTACTCACACTATTACCCTCTTCACCCTTACTTATTATTGATGACATTCCACCAGAGCCTGAAGTGAATATCATAGAAGATAAGTTAGCGATACTTCGTGAGAAGCAAGTAGACGGAATTATTGCTCTTGGTGGAGGTAGCGCTATTGATAGTGCAAAAGTACTTGCAGCTACATACGATCATACTGGCCCCCTCAGTGAACTCTTCGGAGAAAATACGCTTTCGAAACGTCGTTTGCCTCTTATTGTTATCCCCACTACCGCCGGTACAGGTTCAGAAGTTACCAACATTGCTATTTTGTCAGATCCGATAGCACAGATGAAAAAAGGGATTGTTAGTCCCTGCCTTCTACCCGATGTTGCGATTGTTGCACCGGAGATGACAAAAACATGCCCACAGTCCATTACAGCAGCAAGCGGTATAGACGCATTCGTTCACGCGCTTGAAGCCTATATAAGTGTAAATGCTAGTCCGATAACCGACGCTCTGGCAGAGAAAGCACTCAAGCTTATCTTCAATTCATTACTTCACGCTTATAACAATGGTGAGAACTTAGCAGCACGTGAAGATATGGCCACCGGCAGTTTAATGGCCGGTCTTGCGTTTGGAAACGCGGGCGTGGGGGCAGTACATGCCTTAGCTTATCCACTAGGGGGACGGTTTCATCTGTCACATGGCATGAGTAACGCGGTAATGCTACCTCATGTATTGAAAGTAAATGCGCCGTTCTGCCAAGACAAACTTTATTGTGTGGCTAAGCTTTTAAAGGTATGTGAGCGCCACCACTCAAAAGAGGAAGCAATTAAACTGTTATTAGTTGCTATAGAAAAACTGTGTCGCGACGTAGGCATTCCCGCTTCACTCACCCACTTTAATATTCCGCCTTCTTGTGTAGGTGAATTAGCAGAAGAGGCGAGTAAAGTAACTCGCCTTCTTCGCAACAACCCCAAGCAATTGAGTATTGAAGAGATTGAAGATATCTATCGGCTTGCTTTTTAAAGTGATCTTACCCACATATTTTTAAAGCTTACTAAATTGCCGTGATCTTGCAATTGAAGCGGCGCGCATCCGTGAGCTTTGTACTTAGGTGCACCGATCCATTCTGTTGTACCTTGAATTTCAGTATTGTTCTGAACCACTACGCCGTTATGTATTACCGTAACATAGCCTTTCGTTGCTAGTTCTTCACCGTTAAAGGTAGGGGCTTTATATATGATGTCGTAAGTTTGCCATTCGCCAGGCGCCTTCATAGCGTTAACTAAAGGAATAGTTTGCTTATAAATACTTGCCGCTTGACCATTGGGATAGGTCTTATTCTGATATGAGTCTAAGACTTGAATTTCATATCGCTGCTGCAGGAAGATACCACTGTTATTGCGCTGTTGTCCTTCCATACCTGCTTCTGGCTGTGGCGCTTTCCACTCTACGTGCAACTGAACATCACAGAACTCTGCTTTCGTTTTGATATCGCCTGTTCCCGGCTTCACTGTTAGAACACCGTTTTCCAGCGTCCACTTAGCATCACCTTCCTTTACTGAAGTCCAGTTAGATAGGTCATCACCAATTAAAGAGATGGCATCAGAGGGCACGCCTGCCTTATCAAAAGAAACCACTTCAGGAACAGGTTCCCAAACTTCTGTTTTAGCGGCCTGTTGTTCGCGGGTTAACCGCCATTCGCTTTTCTCAGTATCTGCATCTGTCGTTGCGCATGCAGAGAGTGGCATAAGCAAAGCCACAGTTGAAGCGACGAGTGTTTTATTCATAGTGTCAGTACCTTGTTTTATCCGTTATATAACTGTGTTGTGTTTGGCAGCTCGATAGCGCAGGCTTAGGTTGCCCACGCTTTGTCGCCCTTTTTATAAGGGAATGCACCGTCGTAACGTCCAGGAATAGCCACATATCGAAGTACCTTAGTCGCGCCAACTTGAGACGTGAAAAAGCAATAAAGTGTTAGCTGTTTTAATAACGTAAAGTAGTGAGGGGTTGGCTCATCGGTGCCTGGCTCCCACTGACTTGGCTTTCCTGTTTCAACACCTTGATAAACACCGTTAGCAAGATTCGCCGCTTTCGCTTCTACATCTAGGTCGTTAAATAAAGCCTCTCGTTCTTGCTTGGTAAGCTGAACAAATTGCTTGTTGAAACGACTTTGACATAACGAAGATATTTTCTTAATGCCATCAAGAAAGGTTTTCTGAAGCAAAGGTGTGTAGCAATCGGTTATCAACACAGCCATTGTCGCGCCAACGTTGGCCGCTTTTGCTCCAGGCGTGTCAGTTTGAGGAATGATCACCTCACCCATTTCATTCAGCAAAGCCACATCTTTTTCATTAAATAATGTGTCGCTAAGCGGTACAGCGGGCACATCTGTGTAGGCAAGTACATTACCTGCGAACAATGCTGTGCCTGTAGCAGTTGCGATGAGTTTAAGTAGTTCTCTGCGTTCCATTATAGATTTCCTCGCTTTAACTCTTCTACGGCAAAGTCTGCGGCTCTTGCCGTTAATGCCATATAGGTCAGTGAAGGGTTAACACAGCTGGCCGATGTCATTGCCGCACCATCGGTCACGAATACGTTTGGTGCATCCCATACTTGGTTATGCGCGTTAAGCACAGAGCTTTTAGGATCTCTCCCCATACGCGCCGTACCCATTTCATGAATGCCCATACCAGGTGCGTAGTCTGCATCCCAGCCTTGAACATTTTTAAGGCCAGCCGCTTCAAACATCTCAATAGCGTCTTGCTGCATGTCCTTACGCATCTTAAGCTCGTTTTCTTTAATCTCTACATCCATTGCGAGTACTGGTAAGCCCCATTTGTCGGTGACTTTTTTATTCAAGTACACTTTGTTTTCGTGATACGGAAGAATTTCACCGAAGGCTGTCATGCCTATTGTCCAAGGACCTGGCTCGGTTATCGCATCTTTAAGCCCAGCACCTATACCAAGTTCCGCTATGTCTTTGCTCCAACCTGAACGGCTTGCACCGCCTTGATAACCAAATCCACGCAAGTAATCTCGCTTATCACTTCCCCAGTTTCTAAACCTTGGCACATAGAAGCCACTCGGTCTGCGACCGTAGGTATATTTGTCGTCAAAGCCTTCTACGTCTGCCGAAGCACCTACTCTAAAGTGGTGATCCATAACGTTGTGACCCAACTCGCCGCTGCTGCTTCCTAAGCCACCGTCCCATACGTCTGTGGCAGAGTTCATCAGTACCCACGCCGAGTTAAGTGCTGACGCATTTACAAAGATGATCTTGCTTTTAAATACATAGGTCTCGTTGGTTTCAGCATCGATAATTTCAACGCCAGTCGCGCGTTTCTTGTCTTTGTCGAACAAGATCTCTTTTACTATCGAAAAAGGTCGAAGGGTTAAGTTACCTGTTTTAACCGCAGCTGGAAGCGTAGATGCTTGTGTACTGAAGTAGCCACCGAAAGGACAACCCAACCAGCACTTATTGCGGTATTGGCAATGAACACGTCCTTCTTCGGGCTTGCTTTGTGTCATGTTTGAAGTGCGGCCATGCACCATGTGCCGCGCGCCTTCATAGGCCTTTTTCACCCGCGCCGCGACACTTTCCTCTACAATGTTCATTGGCATTGGTGGCTGGTATACACCATCAGGCAATACATCTAAGCCATCGCGATTACCACTGATACCCGCGAATTTTTCTACGTAGTCATACCATGGCGCCAAATCGTCGTAGCGAATAGGCCAGTCGACTGCAATGCCTTCTTTAGCATTGGCTTCGAAATCTTCTTTGTTCAAACGGTAGCTTTGACGTCCCCACAATAGTGAGCGTCCACCTACGTGGTAGCCTCTGTACCAGTCGAAGCGCTTGTCTTCGGTATAAGGGTTTTCTTTTTCATTTGCCCACATACCGTACGTTTTTTCATTTAGCGGGTAGTCGCGTTTAAGCACGGGATAATCCACTTTCATTGCTTGAGTAGGCAAGTCTCGGTGAGGAAAATCCCAATCTTCTTTGTGCGCATTTTTATAATCTTTAATGTGCTCGATATTTTGGCCACGTTCTAACATGAGCACTTTTAGGCCCTTCTCAGTTAGCTCCTTAGCAGCCCAACCGCCACTGATACCAGATCCAATAACTATTGCATCATATTCGTTACTCGCCATAACACGTCCTTAAAACTTAATTCGTCGCTGTGCCTGTTCGCACGTTACACATCACAGATATAGATCGCTTGTTGTAGCGACGCTATTCTGTTGGCTTTGGTTTTCGGTGTGGGTATAAACTCTTGTGCTAAGTAGCCTTTAAATCCGGTCTCGACAATGGCTTTAGCAATTGCTTCGTAATTGAGTTCTTGTGAAGCATCTATTTCGTGACGCCCAGGTACGCCGGCCGTATGGTAATGGCCAAAGTACTGATAGTTATCTCGAATAGTTCGGATGATATCTCCCTCATTAATTTGCATGTGGTAGATATCGTAAAGCAGTGAGAAGTGCTTAGAACCTAGGCGTTTGCAAAGTTCTATCGCCCATGCAGAATTGTCGGCCATGTAATCAGGGTGGTCGACTTTGCTGTTAAACAGCTCCATGAAAATCACTACATTGCGTTTTTCAGCATGAGGTAAAATGCGTTTTAACCCTTTAACCGCATTTTCCAGTCCGTCTTCTCGTGACATGCCTCGGGCATTGCCGCTAAAGCAAATAAGGTTTGTATAACCTGCATCAGCGACCAAATCGATGTGCTTTATATAACGCGCTTCTAGTTCGTCGTGGAGCTCACTGTGAATGAAGCCGTCTTCAAGACTTATCTCGGCGCCGTTACACATAGAAGAGTCGATGCCGTACTGCTTTAGCACAGGCCAATCTTCAGGGCCTACCAAGTCAATGGCTCCAAATCCTAATTGCTTAACGGTTTGGCACAACTCTTCAATGCTTAAATCGCCGTAGGTCCATCGGCTTACCGAATGGTTTACATTTCCTTTAAGCGGCGTATTCATGGTGTTGCTACCTTTCGTGCCGTTTGTACTCGCTACAGCAGGCATCGCAGTGGCTAAACCAGCTGCTGCTAACCCTGTTCCGGCAATGCCTGCCCCTGTCATAGCCATACTTTGAAGTAATTTTCTGCGGGTAATGTTATGCATCTGCGTTCACCTTTTCCTTTCTGAACAGAATGGCGAATAGCACTAACACAACAGCGGCAAATCCTGCTGGGAATAACCAGACCTGCTGCCAACTATGCGCACCGGTTTCCATCGTGTAGGTGTCGGTAATTGCGCCTGCCACTGCAAAGCCCACCAGCATACCTACGCCATATGTCGCTAAGGTAATTAATCCCTGCGCTGCACTTTTTACGTTTTCTCCCGCCTTTGCATTGGTATAGATTTGCCCTGATACAAAGAAGAAGTCGTAACAAATACCGTGCAGTGCAATACCAACAATAAGCATGAACAAACCTTCGTCAGCGTTTCCGAATGCGAACAGTGCATAACGTACTACCCACGCCGCCATACCTATCACCAACGTGGCTTTAATACCGAAACGGTTCAAAAATACTGGCAGAGCCAACATGAACAACACTTCGGAAACTTGACCTAGTGTCATTTTGCCCGTTGCATTTTCAACGCCTATCTCAGTAAGGAATGGGTTCGCATTCTGGTAGTAAAACGCCAGTGGAATACAAATAAGTACAGATGAAAGAAAAAATACAAAGAAGTTTTTGTCTTTTAACAGTGCCAACGCGTCCAAGCCAAGAATGTCGCGAATAGTTACCGCTTTACCGCTAGATTGAGGTGGCGTGTTTGGCAGTGTAAAACTGAATACGCCCAACATTAGCGAGGCAACGCTGCACAATAAGAACGTGTTTTTGAGCATACCATCGGCAATAGACTGTGCAGAATCCCATGAGAAGACATAGCTAATCATAAGGCCTGCCACAATCCAGCCGATAGTGCCCCACACACGAACTTTTCCGAACTCTTTGGATGGGTCAACCATTTGCCCGAATGACACTGAGTTAACCAAAGCAAGCGTAGGCATGTACGCAATCATGTAAGCCAATACATAAGGGTAGAAGCTGGCAAAATCATTCGCTTGATACAT
Source organism: Alteromonas sp. KUL17 (assembly GCF_006538305.1). Lineage (NCBI taxonomy): Bacteria > Pseudomonadati > Pseudomonadota > Gammaproteobacteria > Alteromonadales > Alteromonadaceae > Alteromonas > Alteromonas sp. KUL17. Next base: position 44,481 of record NZ_BJKJ01000029.1, on the reverse strand, counting down.
AAAGTACATAAGCACGGCGCCAACAATATGTAATAAGCCGAGGATCTTTTCTGCATTAAAGAATCGGTCAGCAATAAGGCCCACAATGAAGGGGGCAATGATGGCGCCCCAACTTTGGGTTGAGAAGGCCATGCCAATTTGCCCACCATTGGCAGACAAGGTATTCGATAGATACGTGCCTAACGTTACAAACCAGCCTCCCCAAATGAAGAACTGAAGGAACATCATCAAACTAAGGCGTAGGGTTATCATAGTTATTGTTATCCTATTGATTGCGCTTAGCGCTCAAGGCCTAAAATACGATTATTCTTCGCTTCGCTTACGTCTCCACCAGCAAAGTCGTCAAACGCATATTTGCTTGGCTCGATAATGTGTGAAGCGATAAACGGTGCGCCTTCTGCCGCGCCTTGCGCACTGTCTTTTAAGCAGCATTCCCACTCTAGTACTGCCCAACCTGTGAAGCCATACTGGGTAAGCTTGCTGAAAATACCTTTGAAGTCGACTTGGCCGTCGCCAAGGGAACGAAAACGTCCCGCGCGGTCTTGCCAGTCTTGATAGCCGCCGTACACACCGTTTCTACCGTTCGGATTGAACTCGGCGTCTTTGACGTGAAACATTTTGATCCGGCTGTGGTAGCGGTCAATGAAGTCAAGGTAGTCAAGCTGCTGTAAAACAAAGTGGCTTGGATCGAAAAGAATATTTGCTCGTGGGTGGTTATCTACAGCTTTTAAAAACTGTTCGAACGAAGCGCCATCGTGCAAGTCTTCCCCAGGGTGAATTTCGTAGCATACATCAACACCCGCGTCGTCGAATGCATCGAGAATGGGTTTCCAACGCTTGGCTAATTCAGCAAAGCCTTGCTCGACCAAGCCAGCAGGACGCTGAGGCCACGGGTAAACCAAGTGCCACATTAATGCACCAGAAAAGGTAGCGTGAGCTTTCAATCCTAAGCGCTTGCTGGCAATAGCCGCACATTTGAGCTGATTAATTGCCCATTCGGTTCGCTCTTGTGGCTTGCCGTGTAAGTGTGCCGGCGCAAAGTTATCGAATAACTCGTCGTAAGCGGGGTGAACCGCCACTAGCTGACCTTGTAAGTGCGTAGAAAGCTCAGTGATTTCTACGCCTGCGTCTTTACAAATTTTAGCGATGTTGTCGCAGTACTCTTGGCTCTCGGCTGCTTTTTCTAAATCAAACAGACTAGGATCAGTAGGTACCTGTATTCCCTTGTAACCAAGCGACGCTGCCCACTTCGCCATATTTTCGAGCGTATCGAACGGCGCTTCTTTTCCCATGAACTGAGCAAGGAAGATAGCCGGCCCTTTTATAGGTTGTTGATTAGTAGCCATAAGCGCTCACCTTTTTCATTGTATGTTTTAATTGCATTACTGCGTTCCTTCCTGACTGACCGACTCCCATTTGGTGTCGCTGTCAGTACTGGCAAGCATGGCATCTATAAATACCATTCCGCGTATGCCTGCATTTATTCCTGGAACGCCATCAGCTTTGCCTTTTTGATTCGCGCGTACCGCTTTAGCAAAATCGGTATACAAGTTTGCCATTGCTTCTAAGTAGCCCTCTGGGTGGCCAGCTGGAACACGGCAACGTGCAGATGCAGCATCACATAACCCAACTTGACCTTGGCCGGCTCTAAACACTTGATAAGGGGCATCAACAGGGCGATAGATAACGGAGTTTGGCTCCATTTGACGCCACTCTAAACCGCCCTTGTCACCGTAGACGCGGATCTTCAACGCGTTTTCTTCACCAGCACATACCTGCGAAGCAATCAACACGCCCGACGCACCCTTCTTAGTTTTAATAAGCGCGGCGCCGTCGTCATCTAATCGGCGTCCTTCAACATGCGTATTTAACTCGCCACAAAGCGAGGTAACACTGTCGTTTAATACAAACTCAACAAGTCCAAACGCATGAGTGCCGATGTCGCCCATTGCGCCCGTTGCGCCAGAAATTGCTGGATCGGTACGCCATTGCGCTTGCTTATTGTGCGTTTCTTCTTCGCCAGACAACCAGCCCTGCGGATACTCAACATACACTTTTCGAATTTTGCCCAGCTTACCGCTTTCAACGAGATGACGTGCTTGCCAAACCATAGGATAACCAAGATAGGTATGAGCCAAGCCGTATAGCGATTCACTGGCGTGAATAACATCTTGAAGCTCTTTTACTTCTGCAAAGCTAACGCCTGCTGGTTTTTCACAGAAAACATGAAAGCCCGCCTTGATTGCGGCAAGTGAAATAGGTACGTGAAGATGATTAGGCGTTACAATAACCACAACCTGCATGCACTGCTGCTCAGGTAATTTGGCTTCTTCTTCTAACATTGACTGCCAGCTATCGTATGTACGCGATGTTGATACGTTCAACGCAGAAGCAGTACGCGTATTATTTTCTTCGTTGCGGCTAAATGCGCCACACACCAACTGGTAGTTCCCATCTAACCCTGCGGCATGACGATGCACGGCACCGATAAACGCGCCTTCCCCGCCTCCGATCATTCCCATTCGAATTGGTTGCATTGAAATTCCTCTGTGTGCAAACGCACTATTGGTGTTACTAATGCCACAAAATGTAACCCGTTACATTTTAATGGTCAATACAAAAAACAGCATTTTGTTAATCTAAAGTTTACAAATGGCAAGGTAATACCGGGGCTTTACTACCTTTAACCGCCTATTCCTGCACCAAATTTGAACATAACACTAGCTCAAATTTACATAAATCCTACAAATAACCTTTGACGTTTTAATGAAAGTGCGTATTCTTTTGCTTAAAATGAAAACGGTTACATATTAATTTCACGTAAATTTTGAATTCGCTACCATCGTATAGACCACACCTCTACTGGGTTAGGTTTACAATGCGCGAGTGAATTAACAAACAACAATAACGTAAATGGCAAATATTAGAGATGTAGCAGATAGTGCCGGCGTGTCGGTCGCTACCGTATCAAGAACATTGCAACAACCTGAGCGTGTTTCTCCTAAAACGCGCAATAAGGTGATGGCCGCTGTTCAGGCAGTTGGATATAAACCTAACTTAATGGCAGTTAAGTTTCGTTCGGGAAAAACGCACAATTTAGTGGTACTGGTGCCTACGGTAGCGAACGTATTTTTTGCCCGTGTTATTAGCGGTATGCAGGAAGCGGCAGCCGAACTGGGCTATTCCATTTTACTTGCCAATACGCTTGGTAATAGTGAAATAGAAAGCCATTACGCCAAGATGGTAAGTACTTCTCAGGCTGATGGGCTTATACAGTTACGTGCGCACAACCCATTTGATGCCACGATGATCAACGACAATGGCCTACTTCCCATGGTGAATGCCTGTGAGGTGATTGACGATGGCCAATATCCTGTTGTGTCGTTAGACAACCGTGCTGCAGCCAAAGCAATGACCGAGCACTTAATTTCATTAGGCCATACCCGTATAGCCATGATCAAAGGACCTAATTCAAGCCCGCTTACCCAAGAACGCTTGGTTGGATATAAAGACGCATTAGCGCAAGCCAATATTGCCTTTGACGAGAGCTTGTTGTTCCCGGGGGATTTTACATTACAGGCCGGATACAATGCAGGGGAAACCATTAGTCACCTTGAAAGTAGACCCACCGCCGTATTTTGTGAGAACGACGAAACGGCTATTGGTGCCATGCAAGCCTTTAAGCAAGCCAACCTACATGTTCCTAATGACATATCGGTGGCAGGTTTCGATGACATTGCGTTTTCAGCATTTGTGGATCCACCGCTAACCACTATTGCTCAACCTGCAGAAGAATTTGGTAGAACGGCGGTTACGCTACTGGTGGACCTTCTTAACGGAAAAATTCGCAAGGCCCCCAAAGTTATTATGCCGTTTGAACTTATTGTGCGTGAGAGCACGGGCAAAGCTTTGGGTTAATTGATGATAGCGATGCGTCATCACCTATGTACCACTACAGAAAAGGAGCAAGCAGTGAATTTAAGTAAAACAAACTTAAGTAAGACAGCAATTTTAGACGCGGCCAGTAATATTGGCTCTGGCGTTTCTAGACGACAGTTCATTAAATATTCATCTGGTTTACTGGCGGCTATGAGCGCTCCTGCTGTTTTGGCGCACGGGCATGGTAGTGATAAAGGATCTATGATGAAGGGCATGCACAAAAGTGCTGTTGGTCTGCAGCTTTACACGCTTAGAGATATTATGAAAGTAAGTGTGCCGGCTACACTGAAACTGGTTGCAGATGTTGGTTATTCGGAAATGGAATTTGCAGGCTACTTTGACCATAGCGCAAAGGAAATTAAGCAACTGCTTGATGACAATGGCCTTACTGCGCCTTCGGCTCATATTCAGTTAGACGCGTTCGATACTAACCTGTCACAAATTTTAGATGACGCACAAACCGTTGGTCACAAATACTTGGTAGTTCCATGGCTTAGCGAAGCCCAACGTGGTACAGGCATTGCGCCATACCAAGCCCTTGCCGATAAGCTAAATACCATTGGCGAAGCCTGTAAGAAAGAAGGTATTACTCTTGCCTACCACAACCACGATTTTGAATTTGAAGTACGCGACGGTAAGACACCATTAGACGTGCTTATAACTCAGACCGACCCAGACCTTGTTGCCATAGAGCTGGATTTATACTGGACGGTAAAAGCAGGTAAAAACCCCGTTGATTACTTTAAGCAGTACCCAGGCCGCTTTAAACTTTGGCATGTAAAAGATTTGGCTGAAGACGGCAGTTTTGCTGATGTGGGCACAGGCACGATTAACTTTAAAGAGATATTCGCGCACGGCAAGTTAGCCGGTATTGAACATAAATTTGTAGAGCGCGATCAAACCACCGACCGCATTGCCACTATTGAGCAAGGCTTTAAAGCAGTAAGCGCACTTAATAAAGGCGTTAGCTAACGCTTTTGACCTTACCGTGGTTATAATGGGCACACAGTAAAAACGTCATAATAGTAGTAATTTTGTGAGTGAACTTTTCAGTGCCCTTTCTCGCGCCTTAAGCCCCTATTACACCGAAATGAGCATTATGCTTATGGCCACTATCTTAGTGGTGTACGGCGACCTGATTAACGGCCATGTAAAACGCATACTGGCACCTTACCATTTCACCATTCGCGTTAGTTTGTTTGTAGTTCTGTGTGCCTTTGGCTATGGCGCACTAACTTTGTACGGCGCACCGTTCTTAAAACACACCCTAGCCTACTTGCCCTGGCAGTACCAAGGTGCAGGCTATGTGGCATCGTTTCTATTGATTGGCTTTTTGGCGGAAAGGCGTAGGTATATTTAGTTCTTTTAGATACTACCTTTACGCCACTGTTTTATTGTATTGCTCCACAAACTTTTTGGGCGGTAAGCTCATAACCTTTTTAAAGGACGTCGAAAAATAAGCTGCGGTGCCGAAGCCAACGTCTAGGCAGGTATCTAGAATGCTATTTCCCTCCAACAGTAACGGAATAGACTTTTCGATTCTGAAGCGTGAAAGAAACTCGCTGAAGTTGTATTCAAACAACTCTGACATTCTTCGGTTCAAACTTCTAGGACTTATCAATAACTGCGAGGCAGCTTGGTCTCTATTGAATGATTCATTGTGGTAGTTCTTTTCCAATACTGCGATAAAGTTCAAAAAGAACGCCATATCCTTTTCGTTATCAAACTCGGGGATTTTCAGGCATCCAAATTTAAATGCAGGCTCTTCGCTTTCCTCTTCCTCGCGCTCTTTTGCCTCTCTGACCGACAATAAATGCTCAACCCTAAGAGTAATTTCCTCTTTTGATGCAGGTTTTGCCAAGAAGTAGTCCACTTTTTCTTCTAGCGCTGATTTTTCTAATTCAGTTCCGGTTTCCGCAGTTAACATCAATATGGGAATACTGGCATAGCTGACATTACCGCGAATTTCTCTTATTAAACTCAGCCCGTCCATTTCGTGCATCATTTGATCTGTGATAACTAGATCGACAAGGTAATGCTGCATAACGTCTAACGCCTGCACACCATTTCGCGCAACTAAACAGCGATATTTGCTAGAAAACAAATCAAATAGATAAGAGCGGAACTCTCTGCTGTCATCAACTATTAATAGTGATTTCTTGTTCGATTTGGCATTTGCGGGTGACAATTTTTCAGCATGCGAATTTACATACTCAATATCATCAATGGGTAACGTTACGGTAACTTTAGTTCCAATGCTTTTTTGACTCTCTAACGCAATGTCGCCCTGGTTCAGTTCAACTAAGGTTTTCACCATTGCTAAGCCAACACCATGACCTTCATGCTCACTGCTCCCTTTAGTGAATCGCTCGAATACTTTTTTGTGAAAGTGCTCATCAATTCCTTCTCCGTCATCACTAACGATAACTTTAAGTACTTTACTATCTTGTATAGCGGCTACTTTTATTGTGCCAAGTTCTGGTGTGAACTTAATTGCATTTTGAATTAGATTTGCCAGGATTTTCTCTAAGCTGTCGTTAATGAGCGATATTTCTTTTTTCCCTTTAATACGCAATTCTAAATTCTGCCGCTTCTGCTTGGCTAATGGCTCTAGCGATAGGACGATGAATTTTATGTTGTCCGGCGAGTAGGACCTGTAGTAGTCGGCAGCAGCCAACGCTTTAGGGACATCTTGACTCATTTGATTAATCAACTGTTCGACCCTTTTCATATTGTCCTGAACACATATCAGTTCTTTGCTCGCTGCATGAGCTGTTTTGGATATGCCTTCTAACGATCCATTGATGAGCTGAATTGGGGTGCGAAGTTCGTGAGTGATTTCGTTAATGAAGCGTTCTTTGCTGCGAAGCATCTTTTCAAATTTAGAGTGCCCGTCGGTTATTTCGTAGCGGGTAAGATGGTTGTAGAGTTTAGTAGTTTTGAATTTGTTATATAGCCTGCCTAAAACCCCTATTCTCCACAAACCCAAAACCCCAGCCAATATAAATAAATATATAGTAAAGCCGATATAAGAAGCCCAAATAGGTGGATCTATATCAAAACTAATTGTCAGTTCATTTGCAGTACTTTTATCTGCTGGAACACGGACTCTAAGAGTATGCTCACCAACGTTCATATCACTCAATGTTAAATTCATTACAGGTTTATTGTGAGAAACCCAAGCGTCATCATCTAATTTAAATTCAATACTGCTGCTTTCATTGTAGAAATCACTGACGATAAAATTGAATGTTACCTCCTTAAAGCTACTTTTAAACTTGAAGTCAAAGTCCTCAGGAAAATATGTGGTATGCCGCCCTTCTCCATCTCCCCATTGAACATAACTAAGAATAGTAGACATCTCCCCAATTGAATTTGCATTGAGACTCTCAATTAGCTTTTCTTCATCCAACAGGTAACTATATTTATCCCCCTTAACTAGCACTTTTTCACCAAGCGCTTCAAAGCTCTTATACTCAAAGTCTGTATCGAAGAGTCCATAACGAATACCCACTTTAGAAGCTGAGTTGCTTATATTGGGCTTAACAAACAGGCCCATGTTAGACGCTACCCAGAGATTTTTCCCTTCGGTAACCATGGCACCTCTAATGAACCTTAGTTTCTCTAGGCCCAATATCGTGGAAGAGCTAACTTTTCCATTTTTCTTGTTGATTTCTTTTAGTCCAGCACCTGATGTACATACCAAATAGTTTTCTTGGAACTCTATTAAACATTGAAGCCCGAACCAGCCACCTTCTTTAGAGGTAACAGTACGCCAGTTGAATTTGGACAATTGAAAATGAACGTCATCAAATTCATCAATCGCAACGATTTCTCCACCACTCAACAAAGAGCTGAAGACCACTTTTTTAGGGGCTTTAATTGTGTCACGTATGGTGTTGTTAGCGATATAGTAGTAATTGGCATCGAGTCCATCATCAAAGTAGAAATAAAAGGCATTTTTACCGGCTTCTATATAATGGGAAAACTCGCTATTGCAGAGAACAGAAGGGTCTATTTCATTGAGACGTATAAAAGCTCTTTCCTGCCAAGAGGTACAAAACTCTGCCTTGTCTTTATCCAAATGAGTATTGACTAACTCCCCACTCTTCTCGTTTAACTGAAAGAGACCTTTTTCAGTTCGAACTATAGTTCCGTTTTCATTTATTGATGTCTTTTGAATATTTTCCCTTACAACGCTCCCATTAAATGACACTAGGTTTGTCACTAGCTTTGTTTTAGGTAATGAAACTAAGCCTAATTGTGAGGAGGCGATGAGGATGGAATTGTAGGGGTCTATAGCTATTTTGGTTACTGACCTTATCGCTTCAGACGTCAATATAGGATTCATGAAAGGGGGAGCCGATAGTTTTTCATCTTCTAGCAGTAAAAGGCGACCGTCGGAAACCCAGATCACCCCATCTTCACCTTTAACCACATCTTGGATGTAGGTGCCACTAATTCCCTCGGTTGGAACGAAGCGCTCGTTACTTCCTAATATGTACACCCCTTGTGGACCGCCGATATATAATTCATCATCAATTACTTTAATAAACGTTGCATTTGATAGTAATGGTAGCTTGCTACTCAATTTAAATTCTTGCAGATTATCTAATTCCCCTTCAATTGAAAGATAGCCCTTATTAGATGCTACATACGCATTGTGATTGTTTGCAAAAAGCGAGTAAGTGCCGTTTAACTTGAAAGATTCTAATTTGGAATTTAGGCTTGTCGTTTGCCCTGTAGTTCTATCTACTGCAATGACATCGTCAATGACTGAGAAATATAAATGACTAGATGTCATTGCCATAGTCCAAATAGAACTCGACCATTCACGATCACTAAATACTTGCTGCGAGTTTTTATTTTCTAGATTAACTTTAAAAACACCAACTCCATATTCAACAACCCATAGGTCCGTTCCATTCAGTTGAATATCAGAGATAACCCCTGTGGCGTGATTAGAAGTGTTGAAGTCTAATTTCTCAGACTCGTGTCCAACAACTTCAAACACCCCGTTTTCTGCCGCTACATAAACTACTTTGTTTGAAACCTCTAAGTCTCGAATAACACCTGATGGAATTCCATCAAATGATGTCCTCCCCTCTAAGTTAATACCGATAGCATGGCTCAATTTTGGAATAACTAAGAAAAAAATAAGAAATATTGGGACACAAGTATGGATTTTCTGTCGATAAGGACAAACTGTCTCAGTAAACATGTCTTACATCCCTGTTTAATTATTACTTTATGTGTGCTCATTCGAGCTTGAGAATCAAAAAACAAAAAGGAAAAGACATGAATATCGAACAAAAAACAAACATGCAAGAGCTTGCCGAGGCAGAGTATACTAAAGTATATGCTGGAACTAATGCACCAACGTTGGAAATAGACTTTTACGTGATATTACCAATTGGGCCTATCAAGCCAAAGAAACCAGATGTAAATAGTTAATACCTAAACCAAAAACCACTTCATCCCAGCATTCTCGGCGGCTTGCTGGTCATAAATAAAGTCGCCTGCATACAGGCAGTCTTCAGGTTGAAGCTGCCATGTGTTTGCCACCATCAGTAATGCGGTTGGGTCGGGCTTGGCCGGGGCATCTTCGCGGGTTAGCACGTAATCGATGGGAATGCTGTTATTTGCTACCTTAATTGCGGTGGCTTGTCGGCAGTTGCGGGTAACTATTGCCATGGGGAGCTTGTGTGCCTGCACCTTTTCCACCATGGCTTTGCCAATGGGTAACCACTTAGCATTTTGCGCATCGTCAAGTTCGTGCTGCAATATAGCTCGGTGCGCACTCGCTTTGGCTTCGGCGCAGCTAAGGGCATTAACAAAGGTAAGAATATCTTCGTTTTGTGGGCAGCCTACGTCGGCGCGCATTTGCGTGAAGTTAAGGCTAGATTCTACCAAGGTGCCGTCTAAATCGAATATTACACCTTTAATACCGGTTAAATTCATCTGCTCAACGCTCACGCTTTTCTCGTCCTTTTACTTCACTGTTATTCTTAAACTTCGGTTAACGCCCACTTAATTAAGTACAGCGCTTAACTTACTCACGAATCTTACCACCAACATAATGCCACGAATGCCTTTAGCCTTCTGTTACGTTTGCTTAAGGCTTCAATATATTTAGTTAAAAACTACTGATGTGATTTAAGTTTACCCCGCCCACACCTTGCATTAGCATAACCGCTCATTTTGGCAAGCTACTTATTTGCCCCAGCGTTTTTGGGCAAAGTTTTAACAGGTAATTTATGGGTGTTTTTGCTGCGCTAGGTACAGCGCTTTGTTGGGCAATTGCTGCGCGTTTATTCCGTGGAACGGGTAACGCATTTTCGCCGCTTACCATGAACTTTTGGAAGGGGCTTATTTCTATTGCCATTTTGGCAGTGGTTTTAGTAGTGGTTCAGCCAACGGGGCTTAGTACTCATGCTGTTTTGTGGTTATTGCTTAGCGGGCTTATTGGTATAGGCATTGGCGACACCTGCTTTTTTAAAGCCTTACAAAGCATTGGCGATAGCCAAGCGGTGTTGGTCGCCGAAACCCTTGCGCCTTTATTCACTGCCCTTTTTGCTATGGCTTTTATAGGCGAATGGATTACCTGGCAGCAGTGGGTTGGCGTTGCAGTAGTACTGTTTTCGGTAGATATGGTTATAAAGGTACGCAAACGCAGCACTACACACGTGTTTGCAACCAGTGGCTATTTGTATGGTGTGGGCGCGGCGTTATGTCAGGCGGTTGGTGCCGTAGTTAGCCGCGACATTTTAAGTGCCGGTGAAATTGACGCGGCCAGCGCTGCGTTCTTGCGATTAGTTGGCGGTATGGTATTTGTGGTGCCATTTATAGCCATAACCAAAACGCGCTACATGCCCGTTATTAACTATGAAAGCGACAGCGGAAAACGGGTATGGCCTGCTTTTGTGTTAGCCACGTTACTTGGCACTACTGCTGCTATTTACCTACAAATGTTTGCGTTTGCTTATGCGAAAGCGGCCGTGGTTCAAACCCTTATTGCTACAAGCGCATTAATGTCGCTAGGGGTTGCATGGGTACTTGGTGAACGGGCGACTAAGGCAACTATTGTATGGTCTGCCGTTGCCTTGGTTGGAGTAGCTATATTAGTTAGTTTTGGGTCGCCTACCCATTAGCAATGTAGGGTAAATACTTAACACGTGCCTATATAGCCCAACGTTTTAAAAAATAGTAGACGCATTAAGATACAAAAAATACGTAACTTTTAGGTGCCCCGTGTAGTAGTTCTGGGCTCAAATCGATATTATGAAGAAAAAACAAAAACGTTATTTCTCATGTTTCAAAGGTTATCTTTAACAGTATTCTCTTTTTTGAGCGTTGCGCTAGCTTCTTTTGCCGCGTTGGCAAACGACAACATCGATGCCGTTATCGAAAAGGTACGCACGCCTTCGTATGATTGCCCTAATCAGTCTCTACTTCCAGAACTTGAAGACACACTTGCGCTTGAGTCGCTTACATCACAACAACGTTTTGCCTTAACCGTAGCCAAAGGGCAGTTTCTAATTTGCCGTGGTAAATACGAAGAAGCTGAAACTATGCTGCTTAAAGCTATTATGCAAAGCAATATTGATCAAAGCTCTTATGCGTTTGCTTCGGCTATTTATCAAATTGGCTTTTCTTATGACGCCAGAGAAAACCCAGCACGCTGTAAGTACTACCAACAAGCCCAAGAACTATCATCGCCCGAGCGCCACAGCGATATCTTTACCAGCTCTTCTTTAGGCCTTATTAACTACTGTTCAGAAACCACTTCACCTGAAATAAGATTAGGTAAGATGTTTGGTGTGCTTAAGCGTTATTCAAACGACGGCAGCCCCGGTGAGTTAGCGCATATTCACAACGCAATTGGTTTACTATATGGCGGTTTAGAGCAACATGCCCTAGCAGCAGAGCAATACCTAAAAGCGCATGAAATGGGTTTGCTTGTATACGAGGGCAGCAACAAGGTAAGTATTCTTATTAGTGCCATTGTATCGCTGTTAAGCAGCGGTCAAACTGAGCGCGCCTACCAAAGCATTCTAGAACTAGGTGTACTCAATAGCGAAATAGACACACCGCTAACCAACTTCTTGTATCAGTATGCACTGTCTATTTACTATAGAAAAACAGAAAACTACAACCGACTTACCTACACCCTTCCCGATTTAGAAAAAGCGTCTTCGAACATCTCGAGTTCGTTTGGCGAGCTTCTTGTTAACTGGCACAAAGCTGAGATTTGCTTACATGACAACGATCTCACCTGTATTAAGCAGTATATATCAGGTATTGAAGCGTTAAATGATGACGCGATACCGCCGGTCTTTCGTTCAAATTTGGATTACCTTAGCTTCAACGTATCCATGTATATCGCACTGCAGGACTTAGCTAAGGCGAAAGAAGCGCACGAGATTTATTCTAAAGAAGTGACTAAGCGCCGTGAAGTTACTCAAGACTCGGCCTTAATTATTGGTGCTGCTAACTTGTATACCCGCATTTATGATTTGGAATCTGCGATTGAACAAGCGGAACAGCAACGAAAGAACACGCTGTATACCGCTATTGTTATTTTCCTTCTGGTAAGCGGTATTACTGGCTACGTACTTCGTAGAAAGCACCTTGCTCGCAAAGCCATCGATCCCGTTACCCTGCTGCTTAATGCGAATTCGGCGATAGCCCGCATTAACAAGCTTGATGCGCCGAAAAAAGGCCGGGCCATAGCCATTGCTATATTCGACATTAGCAACCTGCGTGAAATAACGCGGAAAATGGGGTCAACAAAAGGTGATTTAGTATTACGACAAATTGCACAAACGCTTCAAAATGTTACCCGCGGTAACGATATTTTAGGGCGATTTGGTACCGAGCAATTTATTTTATGTCTGCACAATATTGAAGAACGAAGTGCACGACAGTTTTTCGACCGCGTACAGAGCGCGTTAGACAATACCTTTGAAAACGATGCCACTTCCGACCATATCGTGGTTGAGTCGCAGATGAGCGTATTTATTGCTAACGAGAAAATTACTGGGCTAAACGACATACTCGATGATATTGCCATGTCGATTGATATGGATAACCGCTCAGGCGACAATTAATATCTACACAACCAAAAACGCGCGGCCCGTTGTTACGGTACCGCGCGTTTTTGTTTTAATGGAAGCTTGTTTACTGGTTCAGATATGTCTGAAAACGGGTATACACGCCATTGGTCCACCCGAAACCTAGCTGTACGTCGTATTCACCGCCACCTGCTTTTATTTCCGGTTCGCACACATTGTACTTTTCAAGTAGCACACCGCTTAATGCAAAGTGACGCTCAATGGTTTTACAAAAGCGCAGCATGATGGTTCGAGCCTGCATTTCAAACCCATAGTTGCGCAGCCCTTCAACGGCAAACAGTTGAAGCGGTGCCCAGCCATTTGGCGCATCCCATTGTTGCGACGTAGCGTTTGAAGTGGTTACCACGCCACCTTCTTTTAACAAGGAGTTCATTACCGCGGCGCGCACTCCCTCTGCCTGTTGTTCATTTGCAATACCAACGAACAACGGCACACACATAGCCGCTGACACTACATCGGTTTGAGTTTGTGTGGGGAAGTGATAGTCAAAATAGCCCGCCTTTTCAGCATTAAACAAATAGGTGTTTATTGCGTTAATTCGCGCTGTAGATGCCGCACTGTAGCGCGCTTGCTCGGCACCTTTAGTCACGCTTGCCAGAGTCTGTTCAAGCGTTACTAAAAGCGCATTTAAATCTACGGGAATAATTTCAGTTGTACGAATACTTGCCAGTGAATTGGGATTAGCTAGCCAGCGCGAACTAAAGTCCCAACCCGATTCGCAAGCCGCGCGAACATGCTGGTAAAACTGACTTTTGTCAGCGCCTATGTGCTCTGCTGTTTCTATGTCTTCTCGATAAGACTCAGGGCGAGGCGTAGGCTCGGTGTCGAAGTAACGATTAAGTGTAGCACCACACGGCATGGTAACCGTGCGCAGTTGTGCTGCGCCCTTCTGTGACGCGTTCTCGCCCGCTTCATTCATCCAAAACTGGTATTCTTTCTTTAAGCCCCAGATAACGTATTCTTTTTGCTGGTCGCTTAGTGCGTCTTTAAGCAAATTATAAAACAACGCCAAAATAGGAGGCTGACTGCGAGAGTAGTAATAGGCGCGGTTGCCATTAGGAATGCAGCCTACTTCATTTAAAATATCTACAAAATTCACCAACATGTTAATTGCCATGTCGGTGCGCCCTGCGTCAATTAAACCTAACGCGGTAAAATATGTATCCCAGTAATAGATTTCGCGAAAGCGTCCACCCGGCACTATGTATGGGCGGGTTAGCGCTATTAAGCTGTCTTTCTGTTCAGTGTCGGGGGTACGCGTTAGCACCTGCCACATATGCTCAATATATTCGGCTACATTTTCAAACTTGGTTTGCGATGTTGCGCTAATCATTTCTGGAATTTTGAAATGAGTATTAACAAACGTAGCTAAGTCTACTGCTTCGCCGCTTTTCTCAGCATCTAAACACGCTTTTTCATAGGCCGCTAAAACGGTATTGAGATCGGTTTTAACAATAGCGTCAGCGAAGGTTTTGCTGTCTGAGAATAGCTGTGCCATTTGCACATGTTTAAACAGGTCGCTGGCAAAAAACGACAAGCTGTCGCGCCAGTTGTGTGAAGAAGAACTCATAGTTACTGCGCACCTTTAGGCGATAGAGAAGAAGACGCTCGTTTAAAGAAGAATAGGGTTACCACTAATGCACCGATTGGAATAAGCGATAGATAAAATGCTTGTTGGCCCCCTACTGCGTCGAAAATAAATCCAGTCACGATAGAACCTGTGGTTCCCCCAAGAGCCGAAAATACCACAATTAGCCCTGTCATAGGTGCATGTTGATGTTGAGGTAGCGCGCTTAGCATTACCGAGTTTAATACGGGGTAAATAGGCGCCATCATCAATCCAATTAATGGAATAAGGAACGCAGCTATCGGTGCATCAGCCCAGCTGGCTATTGTGCTGTCAGCCACGTTTTCGGCAAGCGGTAAGCTTAGTAGCATTACCGTAGCCATACCCGCCAAACAGATATTTAAGAAGGGATACCAGTTCATTCGCGTAAGTACTGCGCCCGCAGTTAAGCGCCCAACGGCCAGCGCTATCGCAAAGATACTGGTTATTTGAATGCTGACTTGAGTAGGTAAGCCCAGCACCTCTTTGTTAAAAGTTGGCAGCCACGAACCTATGCCCTGCTCTATTAACACGTACAAGAAAATAGAGAAGATAAACACCAGCACTAACGGCTTATAGGCCAATTTCAACATGCTGAAGAACTCGCTTGCAAGGCCTTCTGATTGCGCTTTTTCCACAGGCTTTATAGGCGCCAATGCCACAACGATTAACGTAAAACCAACCAGCGCAGCTAGTAAGTAGTAAACGTTCAGCCAAGATAAAGAAGCATCGTTATTGGGGTCGATAAACCCAGCGAACACCCAGTAGCCAGACAACACGCCCAACATAAAAATACCTTCAATGGTGTTCATTAACGATGAGTGCGCTTTAGTGGTAGACGACAGCTGCCCAATAATGGCGTACACCGACACTTTCACTAGCGCAAATGCAGTACCTATGCAGGCAAACAACACTTTAATGAACCAGAAACTTGCGATAGAAGGCGTCAGCGCACAGGCAACGGCCACTAATGCTAACCCAAGTAGCATTGAAAGCTTGTAACCAACTCTAGGAATGAAGCTGGCCACTAGGAACGAGACAACAGCAATAGAAAGATCTTTAAAGCCTTCTAGTGTGCTTGCCTCTGGCTTACTAATGTCGAAGCTATTGATCGATTGCAGAATAACAGTACCCACACTGTTAAGTAGTATGGCAAATACGTAGTAGCTAATGGCAATGGCTGCAATGACCATGAATCGGGACATGTGTAAACACTCTGTTAACTGAATTATGCAGGAGTGTAGTCGTAAGAAAATAAAAATGCAAACGTTTGCAAAGCGCTATTATTTTTTTGTTAGAGCTTAATATCGACACCCTGTTACCGTTAAATAATAGCGTTTATGCGGTAAAAAGCTGATAAAAAAGCGAAATATTAGTCGCTGTGCTGCGTAGAGCGACGGGCAATTAAGGTTGTTTCAACTACCTGGCTTTCTGTAGGTTTGTTTTCAAACTGGTTTAATAGCTGCGTAACCATCTCTATTGCGGCTTGCTGAGTGTTCTGACGCACCGTTGTTAACGACGGGTGCATAAGTTCAGCTAAAGAAATATCGTCGTAACCCACAATGCCTACATCGCTTGGAATACCTACATAGCGCTCTTTTAGCGCTTTTAACGCGCCTAATGCCACCATGTCACTTACACAAACGATCCCGTCGAAATCTAACCCATTCGCCTTTATACGCTCGTTGATGTACTGGTACGCTGCTTTCGACGTAATATCGATGGCGCAGGTGCACTGCGTGTCGATTGGCACATTTGCATCGCGGTGGGCTTGCGAATATCCCTTGTGACGTTCCTGCATTTCCGCGTGTTCAGAGTCTCCAAGAAACAAGATGCGTTTGGCGCCGTGACTCAGCAAATGCTGGGTTGCCGTATAGCCACCCAGATAGTTGTCGCCGCCAATAATGGGATATGGCGCGTCTGTTTTTGCATCGCCCCACACTACAATGGGAATGCCCGACTGTGCTGCTCGGTCGATTTTGGCCGTGGATTTGCCTTGCCCAATGACAATAATGCCGTCGGCACGCTGGCTGCGAATAAAGTAGTTCGCCCAATCGTCAGAT
Source organism: Alteromonas sp. KUL17 (assembly GCF_006538305.1). Lineage (NCBI taxonomy): Bacteria > Pseudomonadati > Pseudomonadota > Gammaproteobacteria > Alteromonadales > Alteromonadaceae > Alteromonas > Alteromonas sp. KUL17. The sequence continues at coordinate 27,739 of NZ_BJKJ01000029.1, read as the reverse complement.
GCCATAAATGAGTTAGACAGTAGTAGCTCGTAGCCTTTGGCATTTAGCGCTTGATTTAGCTCTCCCACCAGCTTAAGCAGGAATGGATCTGTGGTGCTTTGTTCCGTGTTGTCGATTAGATTTAAAATCACCGCTATCACGTGAGTTTTCTGCGTTCTTAAGCGGCTAGCGGCCGCGTTAATACTAAAATTATGCTCTTTAGCTAGTGCCTGAATTCTGCTTCGGGTTTCCTGCTTAATAAGCGGGTTGTCTTTCAGTGCCCGTGATGCTGTCGATGTTGATACACCAGCAATATCAGCCAGCTTCGCTAAGGTGAGTTTTGTTTCAGAAACCAATGTGACCATTCTCTAATAATTTTCGGTATACCGGGTTACCCGTGATAGCACTACAAAATATAAGCGTAAAACCGCTACCTAAACCGGATAAATCGTCGACTCTACAGCCGAATTCACAATATAGCGCGAATCGTCTTGGCGTAAAACCATGTTAACAACAATAAACAAAAAATTTGCAAACGATTGCATTTTGTTCTTGCAATCGTTTGCAAACAGATCTATTTTGTTTCGCAATCGTGATGCGTATAACAATTTTTAAACCTGTTTAACGCATTCAGTTAACAACGCAATAGAACATTTTCGGGAGCACACACCATGAAAACGTTGTTTACAAAAGGAATGCTGGCGAGTGCAGTAGCGGTAGCACTAACGCAGCCTGCCATGGCACAAGAAGACGTAAAACAACAAGCGAAAGACAACGCAGAGATCATTGTTGTCAGCGGTACGCCAGGCGGCGCAGGGATTAGAAAGATTGACGCAAGCTTCGCGGTAACCAACATCGACGCTAGCGACATTGAAAAATTGGCACCTAAGTCTACGGCCGATTTGTTTAAGGCCATTCCAGGTGTTTGGGTTGAAAGCTCAGGCGGTGAGTCTGGCGCGAACGTATTTGTGCGTGGTTTTCCAGGTGGTGGCGATGCGCCGTTCTTAACGATTGCGCTTGAGAACTCTCCTATCTACCCTGCACCTACGCTATCTTTCCTTGAGAACTCTCAGCTGTTTCGCATAGACGATACCATTGAAATGGTTGAAGGTTTACGCGGTGGTCCAAACCCAGTAGTAAGCAACGGTCAACCAGGTCTTACAACAAACTTCCGCCTTAAACGTGGTGGCGAGTCGACAGAAGCGTCAGCGAAGTACACCATCTCTGACTACGGCCTAAACCGTATTGACGTGGTTGCAAGCGGCGCACTAGATGACGACTTGTACTACATGGTAGGTGGCTACATTAAGAGCTCAGAAGGTATTCGTGATGCCGGCTTTAACTCTGAGCAGGGTAACCAGTTCACCGTTAACATCACTAAAGTTTTCGAAAAAGGCGAGCTTAACCTTTATACCCGTCAAACTGACGATCGCGGTACTTGGTACTTACCTACACCTTTAAACGTTGAAGGCATCGACGCAAACTATACGCAAATTGGTCCATTGAATCGCCAAGGCACCATTACGTATGGCCCTAACGATACCACTGAGTCATTCGACTTTGGCGAAGGTCGTGGATGGGACGGTCACGTAAGTGGCGGTAGCATTAAGCTTGACTTAGGCAACGACTGGCAGCTAGTTGACCGCTTTAACCTTACCAAAGGTGAAGCCAATACTTTTGGTCTTGTACCGAATGGTTCTGCAACTACCGTCGCAAATGTTGCCGACAATGGCGAATCAGCCACTGGTGCAGTAACTGGCACAGTGTATGACGGTGATACGCCTATTCAGCAAATCGGCCGTTGGGTAGTACTTAAAGATATTGAAGCTTTCACTAACGACCTTGCTGTGTCGAAAAGCTGGGAAGACTTCGATACATCATTTGGTATTTACAGTGCATCAACCAAAGCTAATGACTGGTGGAGCATTGGTAACACGGCTTACCACGTGTTGCAGCCAGGCGGCGAATTGCTAGACGGGATCGAATGTAACACTGACGCACAAGGCTGCGATTGGAACTACGACATCAGCTCTGTAGGTGATGCAAGCACGTTCGCACTTTATGCAACGGGTACGTGGTACGCAACCACAGACCTGAGCATCGACTTAGGGCTACGCCGTGAAAATCACGAAGTGAACTATTCGGTAGATGAAGATCTTGACGGCAAGATAACTAAAGCGCTTGAGTACGACGAAACTAAAACGTCGTGGACAGTGGGCGCAAACTACGCGCTTAATGACACCAGCGGTGTATTCGTTCGTATGAACCGAGGCTATAAAATGCCTTACTTCGACGACTTCAGAGACAACTGGGGTGCCTTCACTGGCGGTAACGACTTGATTCAAGAAGTTACTCAAGGCGAGCTTGGTTATAAGTTCATGAATGACAGCATCCAGTTCTTTGCAACTGCATTCGCAAACGAAGTAAAAGGCGATACGTTTGTACGCCGTCCGGGCGCACCGGCTGAAATTCTTACCAACGAAGCTTACGGTATAGAACTTGACGGTCGCTATAGCCACGATTCAGGCTTCTCGTTGAGCGTGAACGGAACTATTCAGGAAACTGAAATTACTGCCAGCGCCAATAACGAAGGCAATGAATCTCAGCGTCAGCCTGGTTGGCAAGTACGTGTAACACCAAGCTACGGCTTCGATATCGGCGATATGTATGCCACGGTATACGGTACATTATCAGCGGTTGATGATCGCTTTGGTAACAACGAAAACACAGTTGTACTAGAGGGATACGAGAAGATTGATGTAGGTCTAACGCTAGAGCCAACTGAATCACTTCGTCTTCAGTTCTCTGTTGATAACCTGACCGACGAACAAGGTATTACCGAGGGTGACCCACGCAATCCAGATTCACCAAACGGCCGCTACATTATGCCTCGTAGCATGAAGCTTAGCGTTTCTTACTTGTTCTTCTAAGAACAAAAAGCGCAAACTTAAAAATAAAGCCGGCCTTAGTGCCGGCTTTTTGTTGTTCGTTTCTCTCAATATATTTCGTTCAGGGTTTATGACGCTATTGCAGCCTTTTCTTGCCCCCCTTTCTTGTTAGATTCTTCTTATATCCTGTCAGCGTTAATTCATCGACATTGGTCGTAATGTGCTTTAGCAAAACCAATTCTGTTTTACAGTGGTATAAGCAACGAACAAGCTAAAAACGAAACGTACCGTTTACTATCATCAACTATAGGAAGGTGAATCGTGACGCCAAAGGTTATTTTCTTCGATATTAATGAAACACTACTAGACATGCAGGCCATAAAAACAGGCTTAGCGTCGGTGCTAAACGGCGATGAGACACTGGTAGACTTATGGTTTGCTAACCTATTGCATCACAGTTTAGTGGATGTTGCGTCTGGACAGTTTCACGATTTCATTGATATTGGAGCCGCAGCGCTTACCATGGTAGCTCACAGTAAGGATATCTCTGTTGATGAGGCTACCGCAAAAGATACCATCAAACAGCATATTACCCGATTGCCAGCGCACGACGATGTTTTTCCTACATTAAAGGCGCTTCAAAGTGCTGGTGTAACCTTGGTCGCGCTTTCAAACTCGTCTAAAGCCGGACTAGACGCACAGCTTGAGTTTGCCAATATTAAGCCCTATTTTTCCCATGTATTAAGTGTGGAAAGTGTACGTACCTACAAACCACATGCTGCGGTTTATCACTGGGCCTGTCAGCAGGCTAACGTAAAGAACGAAGATGCCATGATGGTGGCGGCTCATGGTTGGGATGTAAGTGGTGCTAAGGCGACAGGTATGCAAACCGCATTCGTAGAACGCTCGGGGAAAATGATGTACCCGTTAGGTCTTGCTCCCGATCACAACATTGCTTCGCTTACTGCGCTTATCGAAATGATAAGTTCGTAACGTGTTCTGTGTGAGGGCACAACGACCTCGCTGTGCCTGACCGCTATAAATCTAGCGTAGTTGCAAAATAGTTAGGCGCAAACAAAAAAGTCTTACCGAAGTAAGACTTTTTTCAAATCGAAATACAAAACAATTAAACTTTTGCTAGCTCGGGCTGGTTTGGCTTAAAACCTTGTGTGCTGCAAGAATTGCGTTTCGTTTCTAGTGCGCTTAATTGACGCTTAAGCCATGACTTCTGAATACCTGACTTAGCTGCGTCCATTTCAGTGCTTACGCGAGTGATTTCTTTTCCGACGTTCACGCATGCTTTCTTATTCGGTTCAAAGCCGCCATTAGCCAAAACAGAAGAAGAAAACATTAAAGCTGATACTGCTATAAGCGTTTGCTGTTTCATAAGAGTCCCCAACTACTCGTTATAATCCCGGGTTAGTGTCATACCGTAAGAATGAGCATATATTTGCTCTCAAATCTGTAAGGAATATAGCAGGCCTTTTATTCTAGTTAGGTACTACAAAACATACGCAGTAATAAAACTTTGCCTACCTTGTTCTTGCTAACGCACATAAGCCATTGTCTTTTATATTATTATGTCGACAATGATTTACCTTACCATTCCACTTACGTATCGATTTTTATATTTTTACGCACTAAATAGTGAGCCTATCCATAGTATCGGCTACAGCAACAGCATTCTGCAGCAGCATTACTCACTATTAAGCGTTGCTATTAAAACACCTTAGCTTTTCTGGAACAAGAAAAGTTATAACAATCCTTTTACAGGTTTTAGGACAGAAATTGCATTCTGTAAGTATTTACTCACTATACTTACAAGCGACTACCTGCCGAGAGCTTTTCTACGGTTTGCATAACACTTCTGCCCATATCATCTAGGCTTATTACGCGCTTAGCGGCGCCCTTTTCTATGGCTACTTTGGGCATACCAAAAACTATACAACTAGCTTCGTCCTGACAAAATGTTTCGCAGCCCGCGTTAAACATTTCGTGAAGGCCGCTTGCGCCGTCGCTACCCATGCCCGTAAGTAAAACGCCTAACGCATTGCTACCAGCACTTTTACAGATAGAATTAAATAACACATCCACCGAGGGCTTGTGACCCGATACGCGCGCGCCATCGGTCAATCTAATCCGGTAATCAGCCCCGCTTCTTTCAATTTCCATGTGTTTATCGCCAGGTGCAAGGTAGGCCTGGCCTGGTAGTAAACGTTCTCCGCCTTTCGCTTCTTTGACCTGCATTTGGCACACGGCATCTAGTCGTTTAGCGTAAGTCGAAGTAAACCCTGCTGGCATGTGTTGTGTGATCACGGTGGCAGGAGCGTTCGCCGGAAAGGTACGTAACACCTCTTTTATGGCTTCTGTCCCTCCGGTCGAGGCACCAATTGCAATGATTTTCTCAGTGCCCGAATAATTGACTTTGCTCACGGTAGACACTTTCGAAGGCGCTGATTTTTTTACTTTAGAGCCCGCAGCCGTACGTATTTTCTCAACAATCAACTGGTGATAGTCTGCCATGCCTTGCGCCACACCTATTTTGGGCTTTGCAACAAAGTCGATAGCTCCTAACTCCAAGGACCTCAGCGTGGCATCAGCGCCTTTTTCGGTTAGCGTAGAAATCATGACTACGGGCGTTGGCCTCGCATTCATCAATACTTCTAGAAAGCGTAATCCGTCCACTTTAGGCATTTCTATATCAAGCGTAATAACATCTGGCGACTTTTCTAGAACCAGCTTTTTTGCCACGAAAGCATCGGGAGCAGCACCCACTAATGCCATGTCTGGCTCACTTTTTATAATTTCACTTAGAATTTGCCGGATTAGTGCCGAGTCATCTACCACCAAAACTTTTATCGTCATTGTTAGTCCTCGAAGATATCTACGCTACCGGTAGGTGCACGTCTTGACAGTTCCCACCGATGCTGACTTTCTCTTTCAATAATAGTGGCGTTATTAAGCTCGTGAATTCGCTTCATAAAGACATTGCCGTTGCTTGGAAAAAAGTAAACCTTGCGCGCGTAAACATCACATAAGTCACTGGCCAATATCGGTATGCCTTCCGTGCTTAAAAAGTCTGTTACGAATTCTGCGTTGAACTTCCCAACATCGTGCTGCACGAAGGACGGCACCACTTTTCCACCACCAAACACTTTTGCTTTTATTCGGGCTTTATTGGCACCGGCTTTCACTAAGTCGTTGATAAGAATTTCCATGGCATGCACGCCGTATTTGGCAGCCATACCTTGTGTTTTTTCGAACTCACTGGCAGTTTTATTTACTGTAGGCAACATAAAGTGATTCATGCCGCCAATGCCCGTTTCAGGGTCGTATAAACATGCCGCCACACAAGACCCCAATACCGTTACCAGCATTTTATCTTGTGTTGTTACGAAGTATTGTCCAGGTAATAGCTTTACTGCGTCGATAGAAAAACGTTTGTCGTAATAGCTAATAGGTACTTCGAAATTACAAGATTCCACACGTGCTCCTAATGAACCGGGCGATATATAGTTTTACCTACCGGTCTCACAAGATTAGTACACATATTGAAGTTTTCAGAATGCCCTGCCATATAAAGTCCTGCAGGCTTTAACATACCCACCATTCTTTGTAACACGTTTAATTGCGTGGGCTTGTCGAAGTAAATCATTACGTTTCGACAAAAAATGATATCGAGTGGACCTTTAACATCCCACTTTGCATCGGTAAGATTGAGTTTTTTGAACTGCACCATATGTCTTAGCTCATCCACTACTTTCACTTTTCCCTCGTTTGCACCTTTACCTTTATGGAAGAATTGTTTTTGTCTTTGGACGGGTATTTTCGCGATAGATGCAAAAGGATAAATACCCGCTTTGGCTTTTTGCAGTACCTTACTGTCTATGTCTGATGCAATGATTTTCACAGGCGTTTTGAAGCTTCCAAACGCCTCTGCGACGACCATGGCAATAGAGTAAGGCTCTTCTCCGGTGGAGCTGGCAGCACACCAGATAGTGGTTACTTCTGGATGTTGTTTTAAGTGCTCAGCCAGTGCAGTGAAGTGGTGTGGCTCGCGAAAAAACGACGTAAGATTGGTCGTCAATGCATTGATGAACTGCTCTAGCTCAGGTTCAGACTTATCAACTACGCCTAGATAATCGTTAAAGCTTGTGAGCTGAAGGGCTCTGATACGCCGAGCCAATCTGCTGTATACCATCGCTTCTTTAGCGTCTGACAACTTTATACCTGCTTTTTTGAAAAGCATGTTTTGCACTTTGTGGAAGTCCGCCTTTTCAAAGGCGAACTCCCGAGTGCTATCGCGCGATGAAAGAACCGTTGTCATTAGAACGACTCCCACTCGGCTTCATCAGGCAATGCGGGTTTCAGTGCTTGTGCTTGAGGCGCGTTGTTAATCACTGAGGCTACGCGTGGCTGCTTGAAGTCTGTGTGAGAGAGCGCAGCGATGTGCTTATGCTCCATTGACAAGCCCTTTCCAACTTCAAATACCGAAACTCGCTCATTGAGTTGCAACGACTGCTGCTTCAAACTGTCCGCGGCGGCGGCAGCCTCTTCTACCAGTGCTGCATTTTGTTGGGTCATTTCATCCATTTGAATGACCGCTTTGCTCACCTCTTCAATGCCCGCCGCTTGCTCGGCAGACGCAGCGGCAATTTCAGACATAATGTCGTTTACGCGCTTAATGGAAGTTACGACTTCAGCCATGGTGTCGCCCGATTTCACAACCAGCTCGTTACCGCTGGCTATTTTGGTTACAGAGTCAGAAATCAGTTCTTTGATGTCTTTCGCTGCTTCGGCTGAGCGCTGAGCTAAGTTTCTTACCTCTGAAGCAACTACCGCAAAGCCTCGCCCCTGTTCGCCCGCGCGAGCAGCTTCAACGGCTGCATTTAAAGCAAGAATATTGGTTTGAAAAGCGATGCCGTCTATAACGCCAATAATGTCAGAGATCTCTTGTGCCGAGTCGTTGATTTGGGTCATGGTTTTCACCACTTCACCTATAACCTGCCCCCCTTCTGAAGCAATTTTACTCGCCTGTGCGGCTAAGCCATTCGCTTGCTCTGCATTCTCTGCGTTGAGTTTTACGGTTCCCGTTAGCTCTTCCATACTCGATGCAGTTTCTTCCAGACTGGATGCCTGCTGCTCGGTGCGGCTTGATAAGTCAGCATTGCCCGTTGCAATCTCACCCGACGCCACATTAATGGTTTCTACTGCTTCGTTAATACTTGTGATGGTGCCGCGCATTTCGTTGATGAACTGATTAATGGCCTCGCCCAACACAGCAAAGTCACCGTCTAAAGCATGTTCAATGTTGACCGTTAAGTCGCCCTCAGTCAGCTTGGTCATTACGTGTTTAATTTCATCAACAGCTTGGGTTCTACCCGTAATATCGGTAGCAAACTTAACTACACGGAAAGGCTTACCGTTATGGTCTAAAATAGGGTTGTACGTGGCTTGAATAAATATCTCTTTGCCGTTTTTACCCAATCGACGATATTCACCTGAAGAAAAAGTGCCGCTGCGTAGCGCATCCCAAAACGCCGCGTATTCAGGGCTAGCTCGGTGAGCAGGGTCGACGAACATGCTGTGATGCTTACCTTTGATTTCATCTAAGGTGTAGCCCACCGTAGTTAGAAAGTTTTCATTGGCATGCTGAATAATGCCATCCATATTGAACTCTATGACGGCCTGAGACTTTCCTATTGCAGCTAACTGCCCTTCAAAGTAGGCATTTTTCACTTTCTGTTCGGTGATATTACTGGCGTACTTCACCACTTTAACCACATTCCCACTCATGTCTAAAATAGGATTGTAGGTCGCTTGAATCCAAATATCTGAGCCGTCTTTCGCAATTCTGTGAAATTCACCCGAGTAAAATTGGCCTTCTGCCAGTTTTTTCCAAAACGATTGGTACTGTTCAGATTCTCGCTCTTGTTTAGTGACAAAAATGCGGTGGTGTTTGCCCTCAATTTCATCTAGGGAATAGCCAACCGTTGCCAGAAAGTTATCGTTGGCGACGAGAATATTGCCTTTTGTATCAAACTCGATCACCGCTTGTGATTTACTTATTGCGTCTATTTGCCCTGTGTTAAACGCATTTTGTAGCTTTTGTTCAGTCACATCAGAGGCATATTTTACTACTTTAATAGGTAGATCAAACTCGTCAAAGATGGGGTTATAAGATGCTTGGATCCAAAGTTCGCTACCGTCCTTTCTCACCCGTTTGAATTCGCCTGACTTAAACTCACCTTTCTTTAAGTCACGCCAGAAAGCCGAATACTCAGGGCTCATTTTGTAGTTGGGTTCAACAAACATACTATGATGCTGACCTTTGATTTCGTCCAGCTCATATCCCGTTGTTGCGCAGAAGTTAGCGTTAGCGTTTTGAATAACGCCTTCAAGGTCGAACTCAATCACAGCAAGGGACTTGTCGATGGCATTTATTTGGCCTTCGTAGTCTGCATTTTTGCGTTTTTGCTCCGTTACATCGGTAGCAAATTTTACTACCCGAACAATATTCCCGAGCTTGTCATAGATAGGGTTATAAGAGGCTTGAATCCATACTTTGTCGCCGTTTTTCGCTACGCGGCAATATTCACCGCTGCTGTGCTCACCGTTTCGCAGCGATTCCCAGAATGATTTATATTCTTCAGACACGCCGTAGTCTGGCAATACAAAAAGGCGATGATGCTTACCAACAATGTCTTCTTTCGAATAGCCTGTAACCTTCAAAAAGTTTTCATTGGCGTCTTCTACTACTCCCTCCGGCGTAAAGGAAATAATGGCTTGGCAACGATCTAACCCTGCCAGTAAACCTGTTTTATATTGCAGCTCCTGATCATTAAGCCATTCCACCATGGTGCCGAGCTTGTCGCCTTCAACGCTTTTAATGGTAGATAACTTAAGGGTAAAGAGTAAGTCGCCCACAGGCAGTAAAAAGGTATCGCTGCTATCACAGCTTTTGTAACGCAAATTCAGGTCGCTATTGTTGGCGAAAAACGCGGCCATAGTAGAGCCCGTCAGGCCTTGAAAATTAATGCCTGGTAAAGCACGCTCGAACTGCGTTTGATGCTCGTTGGCTAAAGCATAAAATGCTTTGTTGGCGAAGGTGATCGTTCCCTCGGCATCGACCAACATCAAACATGCGGTACTTTCGCTTAGCGCTTGCTCTTGAAAGCGTGAAAGACTTTGTGCCGCCACTAACTCTTCATTATGAAATATATTAAATACGCCCATTATTCCATCCACCTGATTTGCGACGCTCTGTTCTAAAAGCGTCAAACTCAATGCCGTGTAATAAAAAAGGCGAATTCCTTTTCAAGAATTCGCCTTCGCTTTTTTAGAACGACTCCCAATCGTCACTGCTTGGTACTTTTGGAGCCAGTTTCTTTTGCGTTTTAATTGCTGTAACCGGTGCAACGTGTTTATTCTTATTTACTGATGCAACCTTTATTGGTTTTTCTTCACTGACCGTCGCTTTATCACCAATGTTAAATGCTGATACGCGTTCAGATAAACTTCCCGCTTGCTGCTGCAAACTTTCTGCGGCAGCCGCAGCCTCTTCCACCAGCGCTGCATTTTGTTGCGTCATTTCATCCATTTGCACAACGGCTTTACTTACCTCTTCAATTCCAGAAGCTTGCTCAGAACTCGCCGCTGCAATTTCCGACATAATGTCGTTAACTCGCTTAATGGAAGTCACCACTTCTTCCATGGTGTCGCCTGACTGATTGACGAGTTTGTTACCGCCATCAATCTTGCTTACCGAGTCTGATATAAGCTCTTTGATTTCTTTTGCTGCTTCGGCAGAACGCTGAGCCAGGCTTCGTACCTCTGACGCAACTACCGCAAAGCCACGGCCCTGTTCACCGGCTCGTGCAGCTTCTACGGCAGCGTTTAATGCCAGAATATTAGTTTGGAATGCTATGCCGTCGATTACGCCGATGATGTCTGAAATTTCCTGCGCAGACTCGTTGATAGACGACATGGTGTCCACAACCTGACGGATTAGCTCACCGCCCCGCGACGCGATTTCACAGCTCTGAGACGCTAAGCTATTGGCTTGTTCCGCATTTTCAGCGTTGAGCTTGACGGTACCGGTAAGCTCTTCCATGCTCGACGCCGTTTCTTCAAGACTAGACGCCTGCTGTTCGGTACGACTTGATAGGTCTGAATTCCCCGTGGCAATTTCAGACGAGGCCGTATTGATTGTCTCTACTGCTTGGTAAATTGAACCGATAGTGCCAGACATTTCACTAACGAATTGATTGATAGCATCGCCTAGTACTTGGAATTCTCCCTCGAACTGTTCATCAAGCTCCGCCGTTAAATCACCGCCAGATAAGCGGGTCATCACATCACTGATAGAACCGATAATGCGACGCATATCGTCGATAAAGCGGTTTATTGACGTGCCAAGCTCTTTGAATTCACCCTCGAACTCATGCTCAATGCGGCAATCTAAATTACCCTGAACCAATTCATTCATGGCGGTTTTGATATCGCTAATGGCCTGTTTTCTACCAGTAATATCAATAGCATATTTCACCACACGGTGAGGTCTACCGTTTTGATCCAAAATAGGGTTATAAGACGCTTGGATCCAAACTTCTTTCCCGCCTTTGCCCACGCGCTTAAATTCGTCAGTGAACTGTACGCCTTGGCGCAACTGTTCCCAAAACTGACTGTACTCAACACTGCGCTTATACTCATCTTCCACAAACATACTGTGATGCTTACCTTTAATTTCATCTAGGCTGTAGCCAACCGTGTTTGTGAAATTCTCGTTGGCGTTTAAAATTTTGCCCTCAAGGTCAAATTCAATAACGGCCTGCGCTTTGTTTATTGCGTCTATTTGTCCTTCGAAATAGGCATTGCGTAACTTAGATGCAGTGATGTCGGTGGCAAACTTCACAACGCGAATAACTTTACCTTCGCCATCGAAAACCGGGTTGTAGGTGGCTTGGATCCAAATCTCTTTCCCCATTTTGTCGAATCGACAAAACTCGCCGTTTTGTGACTTGCCCTCTTTGAGGTCGCGCCAAAATTGGGCGTACTCTTCTGAGCGAATGTATTGTGCGTCACAAAACATTTTGTGATGGTTGCCAACAATTTCATTGAGGCTGTAGCCAAGCGCATTAAGAAAATTGTCGTTCGCGTTTTGGATAACACCATCGGCGTTAAATTCGATAACAGCCTGGGCATTATTCAACACATTAAGCATCGTGCTTTTAATGAGTAATTCTGACTGATCAACCCATTCAACCATGGTGCCTATATTGTTATTCTCTTGGTCGAAAAACGGCGTAAGGGTGAGTTTGAAGTTTAAGTCGCCAATGCTAATCGTAGAGGTCATTGTCGATTTCAATTCAGCAAGGATATTGCGCTGATGCGAAGGATTACGATGAAACTGGTCGATGTTTTGACCTTCCAAGTTGTCAGCAGAAAAACTGGGGAGTACAGCCTGAAGTTTCTTCTCGTTTTCTTTAAGCAGCGACTTTACAGACTGATTAGCATAGATAATATTTCTGTCTGCATCGGCCATCATGATGCAACAGGTTGTAGCATCAAGTGCCTGTTTGTTTCTTAATGCTTGGTTAACGTCCGTTGCTTTTGTGAAGTCTTCTAACCACGTCATAATTCCCATTTTCTCAGCCCTCTACCACTTGTGCTTTTGTTTCAACTAAACCCAATTCGTTACTTGTAATTAAGCTTTCAATATTGACTAAAATAACCATGTGCTCATCGACATCGGCCAGTCCGTGAAGGTACTTGCTATCGAACGCCACACCGAACTCTGGTGGCGGCAGCATGTCTTCTTCGGAAAGACGAATGACGTCAGACACGCCATCTACCACAATGCCAACGATCCGCTCGTGAACGTTAAGCATAATGACGATAGTAAAATCGTTATAAGTGGCTTCACCTACGTTGAACTTAATGCGTAAGTCGACGATAGGTACAATGTCGCCACGAAGGTTTATCACGCCTTTAATGAAGTTTGGCGCATTGGCAATTTTGGTAACCTGTTCGTAACCACGAATTTCCTTCACGGTTGTGATATCAAGGGCATAGTGCTCCTCACCCAAGACAAAACTTAAGAATTCGTTCTCTTTCGATGCGCTAACGGCTTGTTGTAAGGCTGCTTCGCTCATAGTGAAACCTCTTCATTTGGAACATTTGTACAGTTAGTAGCCACCGAGTCTGCATCCAAAATCATGGCTACCTTGCCATCTCCCATAATGGTTGCACCTGCGATCCCTGCTACTTTTTTGTAATGTTGCTCAAGGCTCTTAATTACGACTTGTTGTTGACCCACAAGCGAATCCACCAGCACGCCATAGCGCTTCTTACTGCTTTCTAGTAGCACGACGATCCCTTTGGTTGGCTCAGTGATGCCATCGTCTACCTGCATAAGTTGAGTAAGTGACACCAGCGGCCAGTACTGGTCTCTAATCCACAGTACTTTGTCATTGCCAAGGGTTTTCACTTGAGATGATGTGGGTTGAAATGATTCGATAACGTTAAGTAGTGGGATAACGAAAATTTGATCGCCAACCGATACACACATGCCGTCTACGATAGCGAGCGTGAGTGGTAAGTGGATATAAAACGCAGAGCCCTCACCCTGCGATGATTCAATTTCAATACGCCCGCCAATAGACTCGATGTTTCTGCGAACCACATCCATGCCTACACCTCTGCCCGACACATCAGTAACTTCTGCAGCAGTCGAAAAGCCCGCTTGAAATATAAGCTGCCAAATTTCACTGTCGGGCATATCTGGCGTAACCGTGAGGCCGTTTTGTGTGGCTTTCTCTACAATGCGTGCTTTGTTTAAACCGGCTCCATCGTCGATAATACCAATGATGATACTGCTACCTTTCTGCTCTGCACTTAAGATAACTGTGCCGTTTTCGGCTTTGCCGGCTTCAAGGCGTTTTTCAGGACTTTCTATACCGTGATCGATACTGTTCCTTACTAAATGCGTAAGCGGATCGACCAGTTTTTCGATTAGGCTCTTATCTATTTCGGTGTTGCCACCTTGAATCACCAAATCCACTTTTTTGCCTAGCTTCGAAGACAAATCACGTACCACACGAGGGAAGCGATTAAACGTCATGTTTACCGGCAACATGCGCATAGACATGACTGATTCTTGAATTTCACGGGTATTGCGCTGCAACTCGTCTATAGCAAGCTGTAGGCGCTCTCCGACTTGTCCTTCAACTTCCTGCCCCACGTTTGAAAGCATGGATTGAGTAATCACCAGTTCGCCGACCAGATTAACCATCGCATCGATTTTGGTGGTATCGACACGAATTGATGCTGCCTCTTTCGTCGCTGCTTTTGGCTTGGTTTTAACGGGCTTCACAATAGGTTGTTTTGGTGTAACTTGTTGCGAAGAAGATTCAGAAGCGTCTGTTTTTACAGGAAGGGTGTCGGGTTCGAAAAAGCCAAAGCCCTCATCAGCTACGCCGACCTTGGTATTCGCTTCACCTTTAGCCTGCGTCTCTTCTGATGTGGCTTCATCTTCGAAAAGTCCGAAGCCTTCAATGTCATCTGAGATATTTTGACTTTGAGAACTTTCTAAATTGGTTTCTTGAGATTCAGTCTCGTCTTCATCAAAGAATCCAAATCCATCAATCTCGTTGTCTGTATTAGCTTCACCTTGAGCAGTTTGATCACATGTTTCTTCTGCGTTTTGTGGCATTTGTCCTGACGCACTTGCGAGGGTATCTTCAAGGACTTTTATGCTTGCATCAATTTGTTCTTGGGGAAGATCTGTTTGTTCTTTATATGCCGATAAGGTGTCTTTCAATACATCAAGGGTTTGCAAAAATATGTCGACTATGTCTGCCGTAACCTGAATTTCCTGGTTTCGGGCTTTATCGAGCAAATTCTCCATTACGTGAGTCAGATTCATTAGTGCATCGAACCCGAAAATCCCACTGCCGCCTTTGATAGAGTGCGCCGCTCTAAAGATACTGTTCAGCTCTTCGGGGTCGGGCGCATCCACATCCAAGGTCATGAGCAACTGCTCCATATCTTGGAGGTGCTCATCACTCTCGTCAAAAAACACACCGTGAAATTGGTTTACATCAATGGTCATGACTGACTCCCATTTACCCTATTCAAACCGACTCTGTTAACCTAGAACGCGCTTCATCACATCGAGCAGCTTATTGGGGTCGAAAGGTTTCACCATCCATCCGGTTGCTCCCGCGGCTTTGCCTTTTGCTTTCATGTCATCACCGGCTTCAGTGGTCAGCATGACAATTGGCGTCGACTTGAAGTTCGCTAAACCTCTGAGCGATTTGATAAGCGTTAATCCATCCATGCGAGGCATGTTTTGATCGGTAAGCACGAAGTCGAAACGCGCGCCTTGGCATTTGTCCAACGCATCTTGGCCGTCTTGTGCAGTAGTAACGTTGTAGTTCGCTGACTTAAGGGTCATTTCTACCATCTGGCGGATGGACACAGAGTCGTCCACAATCAGTATGCTTTTACTCATAACTCAATCACCTATAAAAATGTCAGGGTTAATCACACATCGTTGTGTAACTATTTATTTTTGCTGTTAAAAAAGTTCTACGTCACCTGCGTCCATTGACGTTGACGAAACAGGGTTGTGATCTGCTTGCCCTTTTTCCGTCAACGAAATCTGGTAGTTAGCTAGGTTGTCTTTCACTTTTGTCGCAGACTCAGGGCTTAGTTCTGAAAGCTGCAACACAATGAAATCAATAATCTCGCGGGTGTAGGTAAGGTTTTGACCGTTTATATCGCCAAATTGTAAGCCGCGAATAGCGGCAGCAGTTGAGTCTGCAAGTTGTTGGCGAATAGCTTCAAGCTCACTTGCGCCCTCTATGTCGGCTTCGGCTTTTTTGATAATGCCTTTTAGCTGCTCGCTAATGGCGTCTTTCGCGTTGACCACGTGAGAAATGTCCTGAGAAGCAACCACTTCTGCAGTTTCCGTTAGTTTATCGATGAGCGATTTGATGTTTTCTATTTGCGTTTTTATAACGTCGCTAAACTGTGTAGAGCGGGTAGATAGCGCACGGACCTCATCGGCAACAACAGCAAAACCGCGTCCTGCTTCACCAGCACGCGCTGCTTCAATGGCAGCGTTTAGCGCCAAAAGATTGGTCTGAGAAGAAATATCATCAATACCACTTAACGCCTCAATGACAGTAGGCATGGCCTGCTGAATGGTTTGTACTTGGGTTTCTAACGCCCTTGTAGACTCGGTCATTTCAGTTGTTGAGGCGATGAATTGCGTTAGTGTGATGTCAGTATCAGAAGCAAATGTCCGCATTTTATCGGCATAGGCACAGTCGCTGTCGTCATCATCTGTCAGCAGATTATTGATGCTAGTTTCTTGTTGGCCTAGAAGGGTTTGTAGCGAAATAAACGAGTCGCTTAATGTGGCAACCGCGTCATTTTGTGTTGAGAATATGTCGGCCAGGTTTGATGAGGTGATCGTCAATATGCTGCTTGCTTCAGATACAGCAACACCCATAGCGTCATTGGCTAACGAGTTTGTGTTTGAATATGAAAAATCTTGTGATGGCGTGCTTGTGCTATTGGCTGCAGAGTCCTGATTACCCTTTGTCACTTTGAGAAGTACGAAAAGCAAAAATAAAACGCAAACAGAGCTGATAGCAAGCCCCAAGTGCGCTATCGAGGTGAAAGCCAGACTCCAACTCGCCAACATCATAAGAAACGCAATAATAAACGCGTTGCTCTTATTAGAGAAAAAGTTATCCAGATAATTTGCTGCAATGGCGACCACAATCCCACCTCAATTGTTACTACCGCGTTAACGGATGTACAAAACACAATCAAATTATGGTCAAGTTTCCAGCTTCAACAATTATACTTTTGAATATTTTTGTTAAATTATTACTTTGGTGACATTTGTGACACACAGTCATCATCATTGCGCTAGACTAAAAAGCTTCAATAGTTCAGCACAGTGGGCATTGCATTAAAATTAAAGGCGTGAGCCCGCGCCCAATGCTTCTAGCGTATCTAGAATTGCATCTGAGATATCTTCTAACGGCTTGATAAAACTCGCGGCTTTCATTTCTACAGCCACTTTAGGCATACCGTAAACAACGCAGGTTTTTTCATCCTGACAGAACGTAACAGAGCCTTTTGTGTGCATACTCTTAAGGCCTTTTGCTCCATCCCGTCCCATGCCTGTAAGCAGCACACCCACCGCGTTTGCGCCAGCATGCTCAGCCAGCGAGTCAAACATCACATCAACGGAGGGCTTGTGTCCTGATACCTTAGGGCCATCATCAAGGGTTAAACGATAGTCAGCGCCGCTACGCTCTACTTTTAAATGTTTATTACCTGGTGCCAAGTACGCAAATCCAGGCAATAAACGCTCCCCTCCGTGCGCTTCTCTCACGGTTATTTCACAAAGACTATCGAGCCGCTTGGCGTAGGTGGTTGTGAACCCTGGGGGCATGTGTTGGGAAATAATGGTGGCCGGTGCATTGCGGGGGAAATGCATAATAACGTCTTTTATTGCTTCAGTTCCCCCAGTTGATGCGCCTATACCAATTAACTTTTCGGTTCCTGTGTAGCGCATAGAAGCATGTTTTGTGCAGCGTGTTTGCGTAGGTTGGCCTAACCTCGAATGCGCTGCTGCTTTTATCTTTTCAACAATAACCGCCGCGTATTCAGCCATACCTTGCGCTACGCCGAGCTTTGGCTTTGCCATAAAATCCACAGCGCCTAGTTCGAGCGCACGCAGTGTTGCGTCGGCACCTCTTTCAGTCAGCGTAGATATCATCACAACTGGGGTCGGCATCGCCTTCATCATTACTTCTAAAAAACGTAACCCGTCTACCTTCGGCATTTCAATGTCCAGTGTAATAACGTCTGGCCTAAACTCTTGCACCATTCGCTTCGCCGCATAAGCATCCGGCGCCGCACCCACAAGCGTTAAACCTGGATCACGGGTTACTATTTCTGAAAGAATTTGGCGGATTAACGCAGAGTCATCAACTACGAGGACTTTTATAGGCATGTGACTGTTCCGAAAATGAAATTACACCCGTCTTAGCTTGTTCAGAAAGTAGAACCCGGTGGGTAGATTCGCGCTCGTAGAGGGTAGCATTGTTAAACTCGCGAATACGCTTCATATAAACATTACCGTCGGCAGGAAAGTAATAAATTTTGCGAGCATAAGTGGACATTAAATCACTACTTATTAACGGTATTTTCGCGTCTTCCAAATACTCCAAGACAAATTCAGCGTTTACTCGTCCAATGTCTTGCTGCACAAACCCAGGAAGCACCTTTCCTCCCCCGAATGCTTTAGCCATCAACTTATTTCGCCGTGCGCCAAGGTGCACAAGCTGATCAATTAACATGTTCATCGCGTGTACACCGTACTTTGTGGCTAGGCAAGCGTCGAGATTGGTGGTGAAGTTGAGGTCGGGCAACATAAAGTGATTCATACCGCCAATCTTCTTTTCTTGATCGAAAATACACGCTGCTACGCAAGAACCAAGAATGGTTACCAGCTCTTTGTCTGAAGCAGTGGCATAATACTGACCCGGCAAAAGTTTAACGGCTTCTTTTTGAAGGCGGTTATCAAAGTATCGAATGGGATTTTCGTCCTGACTCATACTGCAAATTCCTTTTAAACGACTGGCCGATAAATGGTTTTCCCCATGGGAGCGACCAGTTCAGGATACATCGTGAAGTTCTCAGAGTGCCCTGCGACATACATCCCGTCATTGCACATCATTTTAACCATTCGCGCTAAAATTTTGCGCTGCGTGGGTCGATCGAAATAAATTATGACGTTACGGCAAAAAATCACGTCCACTGGCGAATCTACACACCAGTTTGGCGACATCAAATTTAGTGGTTCGAACTGCACCATTTTTCTCAGCTCATCCACTACTCTTACTCTTCCGGTTTGTGCGCCTTTTCCCCTATAGAAAAATTGCGTTTTATAATCGTAAGACAGCTGACTGATACCGTTTTGGGCATACACTCCTTCCCGAGCCTTTTGCAGAACTTTACTGTCGATATCAGTGGCAAGTATTTGTACATTAGGGGTAAAAGTGCCAAACACCGACGCCACTGTCATTGCAATACTATAAGGCTCTTCGCCAGTGCTGCTTGCGGCACACCAAATACGCTTGGTTTGAGGTCGCTTTGTCAGGTAATTGGCAAGTGCGTCAAAGTGATGTGGCTCTCTGAAAAATGCCGTGAGGTTAGTGGTGAGCGCATTAATGAAGTGTTCCATTTCATCTTTACAGCTTCCTACATACGCTAAGTACTCTTTAAAGCTGTGTATCTCTAGTGCACGCAGCCGCCTGGCAAGGCGGCTGTATACCATCGCATCTTTTGAATCAGCTAAGTTAATTCCGGCTTGTTTAAACAGCAGGCTTTTAACCCGTTCAAAATCTCTTCGGCTATATGGAAATTCCCTTTGCGCATCCGTGCTTTGTAGAGCGGTCATACACTAAAACGCCTCCCAATCTGACGCATCTGGTGCCGCTGGGTTCAGCGCTTTCATTCGCTGCTTGGGCACTTCACGCTCTTTAGGTAATGCTTTGCTGCCGTTTAGCGACTGAATGTCAGCATTCTGAGTGGGCTTGCGACTACTTCCCACTTTGAACACAGACACCCGTTGGGCTAGTTCACCCGATTGCTGTCTCATACTGTCTGCAGCCGCTGCTGCTTGTTCAACTAACGCAGCATTTTGCTGAGTCATTTCGTCCATTTGCACCACCGCATTGCTCACTTCCTGTATTCCGGTGGCTTGCTCAGACGATGCCGCTGCAATTTCAGACATAATGTCGTTAACGCGTTTAATTGCAGTGACGATGTTGGCCATGGTTTCCCCAGACTTATTCACCAACACGTTGCCATCACCAATTTTATCGACCGACGCAGAAATTAGCGCCTTTATGTCTTTTGCCGCCTCGGCAGAGCGCTGCGCCAGCGTTCTCACCTCAGAGGCAACAACGGCAAACCCGCGACCTTGCTCGCCCGCTCTTGCAGCTTCAACTGCTGCGTTCAGTGCGAGTATGTTAGTTTGGAAAGCAATGCCATCAATAACGCCGATGATGTCAGATATACGCTGGGCAGAGTCGTTAATTTCACCCATGGTATGCACTACTTGTTCAATGACCTTTCCGCCCTCTGATGCTACTTCTGATGCCTGGCTTGCCAAGCCTTTTGCTTGATCGGCATTCTCTGCGTTCAGCTTCACTGTGCCCGTTAACTCTTCCATGGCTGACGCTGTTTCTTCTAAGCTAGACGCTTGCTGCTCGGTACGACTAGACAAATCGGCGTTGCCGGTGGCGATTTCATTTGAAGCCGTATCGATGGTTTCCACAGCGGTGTGAATTTTCACTATGGTGTCGCGCAGTTCACCAATAAAGTGATTAATAGATTCGCCAAGCACCTTGAAGTCACCTTCTAATGGCTCTTCTATCGTTTTCAGTAAATCACCGTCTGTCAGACTTGCCATAATAGACTTAATACTTTCTACCGCTAAGGTTCTTCCTGTCACGTCCGTGGCATATTTCACGACTCTAAACGGTGTGCCGTTTTGGTCTAGGATTGGGTTGTAAGAGGCTTGAATGTAAACTGGTTTTCCTGACTTGTTGAAACGCTTGTATTCTCCGCTAGCGTAAACGCCTTGGCGCAATTGCTCCCAGAATGCTGCGTATTCAGGGCTGTTTTTGAAAGCAGGGTCCACAAAAATACTGTGATGCTTTCCTTTCACTTCATCTAGGGTATATCCCATCGCGGCTAAGAAGTTGCTGTTTGCGTTTAAAATTACCCCCTCAAGGTCAAACTCAATGACGGCCTGTGACTTACTTATGGCATTTAATTGGCCTTCAAAGTAGGCGTTTTTCAACTTCTCTTCGGTAATGTTAGTCGCGTATTTGACCACCCTAAACGGGTTGCCATTCATGTCTTCTATAGGGTTGTAAGAAGCTTGGATCCAAACGGCTTTTCCTGCTTTGCTTACGCGCTTAAATTCTCCTGAGAAGAAATTACCTTCTTTAAGTTCAGACCAAAAACGCTGGTACGACTCTGACTGTCTGGTTTCTTCATCCACAAATAGTTGGTGATGTTTACCTTTGATTTCGTCTAGTCGGTAGCCCATGGTGTTAAGGAAGTTGTCGTTAGCAGTAATGATAGTGCCGTCGACATCAAACTCGATCACAGCCTGAGATTTACTGATAGCGTTAATTTGTCCTTCGAAATACGCATTTTTTAACTTGTCTTGCGTTACATCGGTGGCAAATTTAACGACTTTAAATGGCTTACCCGAACTGTCGAAAATGGGGTTGTACGATGCGCGGATCCATATTTCCCTGCCACCTTTTGCAATGCGTTTATATTCACCCTCACTGTGTTCTCCGGCTTTTAAGCTTTGCCAAAAAGCAGCATATTCAGCGCTTAACTTATAGCTTGGGTCAACAAACATGCTGTGATGCTGCCCTTTAATTTCAGAAAGGCTGTAACCCATTGCGGCGAGGAAGTTTTCGTTGGCGTTAAGAATATTACCTTCTAGATCGAACTCAATAACGGCCTGTGACTTATTAATGGCCGTAATCTGTCCTTCGTAATCGGCATTTCTTTGTTTTTGCGCTGTAATATCAGAGGCAAACTTGATGATGTAATCTACGTCACCGTTGTCATCAAATACTGGGTTGTAGGTCGCTTGGATCCACACCTCTTCGCCTTGCTTGTTAATTCTGCAAAACTCGCCGCTGTGTACGTCGCCGCTTTTTAGTTTTTTCCAAAACTGCTGATATTCTTCGCTTTGAGCGTAATCACTGTCGACAAAAATGCGATGGTGCTTTCCCACCACCTCACTTTCGCTATAACCCATTGCGGATAAAAAGTTATCGTTGGCCGACAAGATTTCTCCGTCTGTCGTAAACGATATCACCGCCTGGCTTCGCATAATGGCATCGACCATACCTTTGTTGCGTTTATTTTCAGTGTTGTCCTGCCACTCGGTGACATAAAGCTGAGTGCCATTCTCGTCTATCGTTATTGTAGATGCACTTACACAAAAGCCGTGCTCAGCAAGAGAAACGAGGTGCTTATCGCCGGAAGTATGGGTAAGTAAATAGGACAGGTTTTCTGAAGAGCTTGCCCCATTTGCGATGTCGTCTATGTGCTTTCCTGATAGTGAAGACTCGCCATCGTTGACAGTAAAGTCCTTAGGGTAGGCCTTTGTCATTCGCAGGAATGCGGGAGTGTGGTAGTGAATAACCCCCGACTTGTCGATAACCAACAAGTTTGAGGCACTTGCCTTTAGAATATTCGACTTCAATAGCGAGTCGTGCTTCGCTATTTTTAACTCTTCGCCGTTCAGAAAATTAAATACGCCCATAACTAATATTTCCCAATGTCAGGTGTTTCCGTTTAGTGAAGGACCTTGTAACTACGCGTCGTCTTTTACGCTCTCAGGTGCGACTAAACCCAGCTCTTCGCTGGTTATTAAGCTTTCTATGTTCACCAGAATGACCATGTTTTCATCTACATCAGCTAAACCGTGTAGATACCTGCTGTCAAAAGCTACGCCAAACTCTGGTGGCGGAAGTACTTGTTCTTCAGACAAGCGAATAACATCGGATACACCATCTACCACGATGCCAACAATACGCTCTTGAATATTCAGCATTATCACTATTGTGAAGTCGTTATATGTGGCCTCGCCTACGTTAAACTTAATGCGCAAGTCCACGATAGGAACGATGTCACCACGCAAATTAATCACGCCTTTTATGAAGGCTGGCGCATTCGCAATCTTAGTGACTTGTTCGTACCCTCTAATTTCTTTTACTGTGGTGATGTCCAAGGCGTAATGCTCATCGCCAAGCACAAAACTTAAATATTCTTTGTCCTGTCCGCCGGTAACCGCTTGATGCAAGGCAGTTTCACTCATGAAAGTAACTCCTCTATTTGACTGGAGGTATACGTTGTAGCAATGGAGTCTGCATCGATAATAAGTGCGACTTTTCCGTCGCCCATAATGGTTGCCCCCGCTATTCCAGCCACCTTACGGTAATGCTCTTCTAAGCTTTTAATCACCACCTGCTGCTGACCGACGAGCGCATCAACCAAAACACCAAAGCGTTTTTTACTGCTTTCAAGCAACACAACAATGCCTTCTGTGGGAGAAAGCGCGGCATCCTCTACTTCCATGAAGTCGTAGAGGGGCACCAAAGGCCAGTATTGATCTCGTATATAGAGAACGGTGTCGTTGCCCAAGGTTTTCAGCTGCTGCTTAGTAGGCTGGAAGGATTCAATAATATTTAAGAGTGGGATCACGAAGATTTGCTTACCCACCGACACACACATGCCATCAACTATGGCTAGCGTAAGTGGCAAGTGAATGAAGAAGGCTGAACCTTCACCGGCGCTAGACTCGATATCGATACGACCGCCAATCGATTCGATATTGCGGCGCACCACATCCATACCTACCCCTCTTCCCGATACATCGGTAATGGCTTCGGCAGTTGAAAAACCAGGTTGGAATATAAGCTGCCATACTTCTGAATCAGGCATGTCATCAGATACGGTGAGCCCGTTACTTCGCGCTTTATCGAGAATTCTGTCGCGGTGAAGACCGCCGCCATCATCAATAATGCTGATAATAATGCTACCGCCTTTCTGCTCGGCACTTAGAATAACCGTGCCTTTTTCTGGCTTGCCAGCAGCGACACGTTTGTCGGGCATTTCTATGCCGTGATCGATGCTGTTGCGAACGAGATGGGTAAGGGGGTCGACAATCTTTTCAATTAAACTTTTATCAATTTCCGTGCTGCCTCCCTGGAGTACCAGTTCTACCTGCTTACCTAACTTACCTGCCAAATCTCTTACTAAGCGCGGGAAACGATTTAAGGTTGCGGTTAGCGGGAGCATGCGCATAGACATCACTGATTCTTGAATTTCCCGGGTGTTTCGCTGCAGCTCATCAATAGCTAGCTGTAGCCGCTCGCCAACCTGCCCTTCAACGTCTTGCCCTATCATAGACAGCATTGACTGGGTGATAACCAGCTCTCCGACTAAGTTAACCATGGCATCAATTTTAGTGGTGTCTACACGAATAGAGGCCGATTCGCGGGCGGTGCTCTTTTTCGCTGGCGGTTTTGGTGGCGTTTTGGCTTGTGTTGTCGTGGGGGCAACGCCACTTGTTGGCGCTTTATCATTGTTAGATGTTGTTGCTGTATTTAATTGAGTACTCGCGCTTTGCGCGTTATTACTACTCGCAATTTCTAGGGAAGTATTGATATTGGTAGCTGACGGTGCGTCTTCGAAAAAACCGAAACCCTGCTCTACTTCAGCTGTTTCGGCTTTAGTCGTTTCAGTTTGTGCGTCGACGGTATTATTCGATATTTCATCATCGAAGAAGCCAAAGCCGTCATCGTCATTATTCTCACTTTTAGTGTTGTCGGCGTGAGAGAGCACTTCGTTAACTGGCTCGTCGTCGAAAAAACCAAAACTGTCGTCAGCGGCTTCAATAGCACTATTAGGCTCATCGTCAAAGAAACCAAAGCTGTCGTCCTGAGCGCTTTCGTTTTGCGCATTCACGCTTGCTTCTGAAGAATCGTCACCATCGCCTGAGGCTGCGTCTGTATATTGACCGTTGATTACGCCATTTAGAATTTTAATGCGCTCGGCAATACTGTCTTCTGGTACGGGGGTCTCATCGCGGTAGGCGTTAAGCGTGTCTTTTAAAACATCGAGAGTTTCTAAAAGCACATTTACAATGTCAGCGGTAACACTAAGCTCATTGTTGCGGGCTTTATCTAACAAGTTTTCCATCACATGCGTTAAATTCATCAACGCATCAAAACCGAAAATACCGCTGCCACCTTTAATCGAATGGGCAGCGCGAAAAATGCTATTTAGCTCTTCAGGATCAGGGGATTCAACATCTAAACTCATCAATAGCTGTTCCATATCGTCGAGATGCTCATCGCTCTCGTCGAAAAACACGCCATGAAACTGTTCTATATCGATGCTCATTCCGAATCCTTCCAGATTTTAGGAGTGGGTGGGCGATTTAGCCCAGCACGCGCTTCGTTACATCAAGAAGCTTGTTTGGATCGAAAGGCTTTACCATCCAGCCTGTGGCGCCAGCGGCTTTACCTTTTGCTTTCATATCGTCGCCTGCTTCTGTAGTAAGCATAACAACAGGCGTTTTGCTGTAAGTCCCCAAACCGCGCAAATTTTTTATAAGCGTAAGGCCATCCATTCGTGGCATATTCTGATCGGTTAAAACAAAATTAAATTGCTGACTTTTGCATTTATCTAACGCATCTTGCCCGTCTTGGGCTGTCGTAACGGTATAGCCCGCACCTTTTAGGGTCATTTCTACCATCTGACGAATGGATACTGAATCGTCAACAACTAGAATGTGTTTGCTCATATGCTCACTTCTCCAAAGTAGGTCATTACTGACTGTGCTTCCTGTTCCTTGCTTAGCTAGAACAATTCGACTTCCCCAGCGTCCATAGATGTTGCAGACACAGGGTTGTGGTCATTTTTCCCTTTCGCAGCGAGTCCTTTTTGGTACTCGTTTAATGCACTGACGAAACGCTCGATATTGTTGGCGTCTAACGTCGCCAACTGCTCTAAAATGAACTTGATCATATCTTGGGTATACTGAATGTGTTGGCCGTTGATATCGCCAAACTGCATACCCCGAATGGCCGCATTTATCGACTCGTCAAGCTGAGAGCCAATGTCTTCAATCTGTTTAGTGGTTACAAGGTCAGCCTCCGCTTTCTTTATAATCTCAGACAACTGCTCACTGATATGTGATTTAGCATTAACCACCTGAGAAATATCCTGCGACGCTACAAATTCGGCAGTGTCTGTGAGCTTATCTACCAGACTTCTTATGTTCTCGACCTGGGTTTTAATCACATCACTAAACTGAGTGGAGCGAGTTGAGAGCGCCCTGACTTCATCAGCAACAACAGCGAAGCCACGACCAGCCTCACCTGCTCGCGCCGCCTCTATAGCCGCATTCAAAGCAAGTAAATTAGTTTGTGCAGCGATGTCATCAATACCACTCAGTGCTTCAATTACCGTAGGCATGGCCTGTTGAATGGTTTGCACTTGCTCCATTAGGTGCTTTGTCGACGACGACATCTGTTCTGTAGAATCAATGAATTGCGTTAGTGTTCCATCGGTTTCGCGGGCGAAATTGCGCATTCGGTCGGAGTAAGACTGCGTATGCGCTTCGTCCACACTTAGCAGATCTTCAATACACTCAATTTGTTGAGAAACTAGTGATTTCAAACTGCTAAAGGCGTGAGACAAAGTTTCTACTGCGTCATCCTGCGTTGATTTGATGTCCGATAAATTGGCGTCACAAGTGCCAAGTGAAACACTTAACCCTTCACTGGCTTTTTCAATATCAGCATTTTTGCTTGCCGCCATATCCGCAGCACTATTCTCTGTCGGGTATATCTCGTCGCTTTCGCTGTTACTTTTTGAGTGAATAAGGGCACCAATCACCACTGCGCCGGTTAGCACAGCGAGAGCGGCTAACGCCGATACTGAAAAGTAGAGCACCCACGAAGCGATAACTCCAATACCTGAAATAGCAAATATAGTGTTTACTGCGCTCTGCTGATTTGAAGATGTGTTGTTAGCTGACAAAAAACTCTCCTTGAGAATTACGCGCGGCTTAGTTTCACCCTGAACATTCAACTGCCGGTTGCTTCTTTCAGACAAGGCAGTTGAACGAAGCAGCTAGCTTCCTATCATTATTAACAGTTCGAAGTTTCTCACTTCGCTTAAAATCACAGGTGTTAAGCCAAAAACTATCTCTTTAAAACACAGAGTAATGGCGCGTTACCTCTTTTAAAAAGTAACAACGTTATATTTCGCTGCGTTTTTACATATGAAGTAAGCGTAGTACCCATTTTGAAAAGTAGGCAAGAACATGCATAAGTTTTTTATTAAAAAAGCGTTTTTTGGCTTTAACTGCGCCTAAAAAGCGCAAACTAGTTCTTATCAGGCTTGTTTTCAGAGTATTTGACGTAATTCCGCTATGCGACAAGTGCGCGACTATGCAGGTTGCTCTTTCTGAAATCGAAACATTCATGTGCGACTATGGTGCACACCACTCCCTAGTAATTTATCCATACATGCCATTAATTATTTTTGATTTCGATAACTGCTTAGCACCGGGCAATAGTGTAGGTGAAGACATATTGCTACCTCTATTCGATGTCATCGAGTCAGATAAGAGTAACGATTTAACTCCCTCTATGAGACAAGAAATGCGTCTGGATTTTTGGCGTAAACCTTTGGACTATATTGTTGAAAAATATAAGTTCTCTGAGCATTCAAAATCTGCGAGTTATGCTTACTTTTCGCAGTTGAATATTGCGCACCCTATTGAAGGCTATGAAGACACTCATTTAGTTAATGCGTTTGAAGGGGTGAAGCTACTTGTAACTTCTGGATTCCAAAAATTTCAACATTCGAAAATTCGCCAATTGGGCGTTGAAGATGCTTTTGAAGACATTTACTACGATGACCCAGGTAACCCGCCTAGAAAAGGCAAAGCATTCTACTTCGACATCATAGCCAAAAAATATAATACAGCTTCGAGTGAGGTATGGGTTATTGGAGACAGTGAGGAGTCAGAAATTAGTGCGGGTAATAGTTTAGGTATGAAAACGGTTCAGATACTTCGACCGGGCGTTAAAAAGTCACCAAAGGCACAATTCCATGTGTCTTCGCTTCAAGAATTTTTAAGTTTGGTACAGATGTCTTAGCGCCTGTTGGACTAGGTCTGCGATTAGCGCTAGAAAAGACATAAAGCGGAAACAAAAAAGCCC